>JAFDDB010000019.1 GCA_019311115.1 Deltaproteobacteria bacterium | reverse complement strand
GCCTGCGCCTTGTCGAGCACCTCGGTAGTGAGCGCGCGATTGAAGCTCGCGAGGATGGCCTGGCGCGGCCCCGCGGGGGTGCTGCGGCACTCCCGGATCTCGTAGCGGCTGCGCGTCCGGCGGATCGAGGCCATGGATCAGCTCCAGTATCTATGAGACCAAGTATAGTTCTGATAGATACTGGACGCAATCGAGGTCGCTCCCGCTCCGAGGGGTCTCAGTCCCCCAGCGCTTCGTACGCTGTAGAAGCCCTGTAGGCGCCCCGTGCGGGGTAGATCCCGGCGAGTACGGAGAGCGCCAGGAGGGCCGCGCGCCCGATGGCGATCTGCGCGCCCGGGACCCGGTAGTCGAGCGTCCATCCCAGGGACTCGGTCACGATCGCCAGCATGGGCCCGGCGCAGAGCAGGCCCAGTCCGATCCCGAACACCCCACCCGAGAAGGCGACGATCACCCCGTCGAGCATGACCGCGGCCGCGATCTGCCTCCGGGACGCGTCGGCCCGCGTGCAGCAGCGCGAACTCGCGGCTCCGCTCCAGCACGGCTCCCGTCAGAGGTTGGCGATCGCGATCGCTCCCACCAAAACCTGCAGGCTCACGTCGTCGAGCGCCACGACCGACGACGAACCGCTTCGGTGCACCAGGCGGAGGGACTTCGTCTCGACGATGGCTCGATTCCGGGTCGGGTACTTCCATCTGCTCGCGGTTGCGCGATCCGCGTGCCACCTGGCCGATGGAGCGCGGATTGCCTGCACGCATCGCTTCGCCGCTCCCGCCGGGTGTCGGCCGATTCGGGCGGAGGCTCGCAATCGCACGATGGACCGATCGCATGTCGGCACGGCCCGACTATAATCGGGCGCATGGGTGACGAGTCGACGCACGTCCGGCCGCTCACGCGATCGCGCGAGCTGGGCCCCGCCATCCTCATCGACCACCTGACCGTCGAATTCGAGCAGGGCGAGTCGAAGATCGTCGCGCTCTCCGACGTGGACCTGAAGATCGCCGCGGGGCAACTGGTGACGGTGATGGGACCGAGCGGAAGCGGCAAGAGTACGTTGCTCACCGTGATCGCAGGCTTGCGCAAGCCGAGTTCGGGCCGCGTCCTCGTCGGCGACGACGAGATCACGGCGATGACCGAGGACCAGGCGACGCGCTTCCGCCGGCGGCAGATCGGGATCGTGCTGCAGTTCTTCAACCTCGTGCCGACGATCGACGTGCAGCGCAACGTCGGCCTTCCGCTGCGCATCGACGGCGTGCGGCCGCGCCAGGTGCAGCCTCGCGTCGACTTCCTGCTCGACCGCCTCGGCGTGGCGCATCGGCGCAACCACTACCCGCACCAGCTCTCGGGGGGCGAGATGCAACGGGTGGCGATTGCGCGAGCGCTGGTCGCCGCGCCGCAGCTGCTGCTCGCCGACGAGCCGACGGGAAACCTCGATTCGCAGCGCGGCGACGAGATCCTCTCGCTCATGCGCACGCTCTGCGCGGACGAGGGCGTGACCGCGATCCTGATGACGCACGACCTGCGGGCCGTCTCCTACTCCGACCGCGCCATCACGCTGCGCGACGGAAAGGTGGCCGAGGACGTAGCGGCGATGGCGCCGTTCGCCGATTGACGGACGGCCGGGCTCAGTCCGACGGGATGAGCTCGCCCAGGCCGTACTTGCGGATCTTGTAGCGCAGCGTCCCGCGCGCAGTGCCCAGACGCCTCGCGGCGCGCGTCACGTTTCCACCGGTGTCGAGCAGGGCTGCGCGGATCATCCCCGCTTCGTCTTCGGGATCCTCCGCATCCGACTCCGCGGGCTCGCGCGGGCGCGGCGCGAAGTCGAGCAGGCCCTCGAGATCCTCGGATCGGAACTCGTCTGCGCGGGTCTGCACCAGCAGGCGCTCGAGCAGGTTCATCAGCTCGCGCACGTTGCCCGGCCAGCCGTGGTCGGTGAGGGCTTCGTAGAAGTCGTCGCTGGCGCCGGGTACGGGCAGATCGAGCTGCGCTCCCAGGCGCTTCAGGCCCGCCTGCACCAGCAAGGGCAGGTCCAGCATGCGGTCGCGGAGTGGCGGGATTTCGAACTTGAGCACGCTGAGCCGGTAGTACAGGTCCTGCCGAAACCGGCCCTGCTGAACCGAACGGAACAGGTCGTGACTCGTGGCCGCGATCACCCGCGCGGTCATGCGCAGCGGACGGGTGCCCCCGACACGCTCGTAGACGTGGTCCTCGAGCACCCGCAGCAGCTTCGACTGCAGCGGAGCGTCCAAGTCGCCGATCTCGTCCAAGAAGATGGTCCCCTGACCGGCGGCCTCGAAGCGGCCGCGCCGCTGCGACGCCGCGCCGGTGAAGGCCCCCTTCTCGTGACCGAAGAGCTCGCTCTCGATGAGTGTCGGTGACAGGGCTGCGCAGTCGACGTGGACGAAGGCGGCGTCGCACCGGCGCGAGAGCTCATGGATCTGCCTGGCGACGAGGCCCTTGCCGGTGCCGGTCTCTCCCTGGAGCAGCACCTTCGAGTCGACGCGCGCCGCCTGCTGGATGCTCTGCTTGAGCTCGCGCATCGCGAGGCTCTCGCCCACGAGATCGGTGCTCGTCTGCGCCTGGCCGGAGTCGGCCATCTGGCTGACCACCCTCGCGAGAACGTCCTCGGTGCCCGACGCGCGCTCGGGCAGCTCGATCAGGTCCGCGACCCCGAGCTGACTCAGCCGGAAGGCCACGTCGGCGCGCAGGTCGCGCGCAAGCACGACGAGGGGCGAGCGGCGCAGCAGCTTCGTCAGGCTGCGAATCAGCTCGAGCGCGGAGTCGCCGCCCCCATCAACCTGCAGCACGCAGAGCGAGAGGTGGTGCGAGGCCGATGACGCGACCGACTCAGCGTCGGAGTACAGCGTCGTGACGGCGCCACGGGTGCACCAGGCGCCGATCGCTTCGGCGTAGGGGGACTCGACTCCGACCAGGAGAATCGCTCGCTCGGCCACCGCTGCAGCACCCTCCTGCCGTTTGTACCATCACACTACAGCGTCTCGTCGGGTGTCAAGCGTGGGCGCATGCTATCTGTGGGTCGTGAGACTGCTTGTTCTCGACGGGTACTCGTCGGCGGGGCGCGCCGTGCTGACGGGATGCGGCGCGACCGAGGCGGGCCGGCTGTTCGAGCGCGAGCTTCTCAGGATCGCCCCGGAGTGTCACATCGACATCGCCTTCGCCGCCGAGGCCACCGGCGGCTTTCCGCGGGGCGTCGGCCTGGCCGGGTACGACGGCGTGCTCTGGACGGGGTCGAGCCTGTCGGTGCTCGACGTGTCGGATCCACACGTCTCGCGTCAGATCGACCTGGCGCGCGCCGTACAGCGGGCGGACCTGCCCGTCTTCGGTAGCTGCTGGGGCGCGCAGGTCTCCGCCGTGGCGGCGGGCGGGCGCTGCCGCAGGATCCCCAAGGGGCGCGAGTTCGGCGTGGGCCGCGCGATCGAGCTGAACCAGGCCGGCCGCGCGCATCCCCTGTTTCGGGGCAAGCCGGACGCCTTCGACGTGCTGACCTGTCACGAGGACGAGGTCGAGGTGCTGCCCGACTGTGCCCGGCTGCTGGCCTCGAACGGCTTCTCGCGCGTGCAGGCGCTGACGGTGGGACGCTTCTGGGCGGTGCAGTACCACCCGGAGTACGACCTGAACGAGATCGCGAGCCTCGCCCGGCTGCGCAGCGATCGCCTGGTGGCGGAGGGGCAGTTCGCGGACGACGGCGCCGTGCGCGCCTGGGCCGACGGGCTCGACGCACTCCACGCCGACCCGTCGCAGGTCGCGCTGGCCGCGTCGCTGGGTGTTCCCGAGAGCCTGCTCGATCCGGATCAGCGCACGCTCGAGCTCCGCAACTGGCTGGAGTCCCTGTCTTCGGGGTGAGGGCCGTGTTGAGGGCCGCGTCGAGCGCCCCGCACTTCCGTTCGCGTCCGCGGGGTGACAGAATGCGCGCCCATGCTCCGGCCCCGCTCCGATTCTGATCGCCGACTTCCGTTCGCGCTGCGGGCGCTCGCCTGCGTTGCGGTCGCGGGACTCGTCGCGTCGGCCTGCGGGCCGCCGGTGCCGCGCTACCGGCAGTGGTCCTTCAAGGCGGGAGCGGGTTACCAGGACGTCCAGCTCGCCGACAACGCGTTCTGGGTGAGCACGCAGCGGCGCGACACGGGCTACTACTCGACGCTCGGCGACTTCGCGCTGCTGCGCGCGGCCGAGCTGACGATGGGCGCGGGATTCACGCACTTCCGCCTGGTGAGCGGAGCCGAGACGGCGGCAGAGCTGGTGCCGCCGTTCACCGACGTGCGCACGGGTCTCTGGAACGTGGTGATCTGCTTCCACGGGCCCCCGCCCGGAGACGGCAGGGTGTACGTGGCCGAGGACGTGGCCGCACAGATCCGGAAGAGGCATGGAATCTCGTCGCTGGTGCAGTAGGGCGCTCGCGCTCGTCGCGGCGCTGGGCCTGCCGGCCTGCGCCCTGTGGCAGGAGTCGCCGCCGACGCCGCGCTGGAGCGACGCCGGGCGGGTCTCGCCGCCGCTGCGCGAGAACGACGCGCGGCTCGTCTTCCACGTTCCCGATGCGGGGGAGACCAAGACGTTCCTGGGGCTCGATCGCGAGCGCATCCGCATCGACACGCACCAGATCGTGATCGTGAACATGCCGGCCGGCAAGTACGACTTCGTCGTCACCTTCCAGACCACCGGCGCGGGCGTGATCCGGTCGGTGCCCATCGAGCTGGGCCCGACGCAGACGCGGTTCTACCGGGTCAACATCCCCGGTGGCGGCGCGGCCGCCCGGAACATCACGATCCACGAGGTCCCGCGCAAAGAGGTCATGGACGTGATCGAGACGCTCAACCCGCTCATCCGCAGCTACTCGTCGGAGACGGGCACGTTCTTCCGCGCGCTCGCCGCCCGCGACGCCACGTTCGAGCGTTGACCCGCCGCGCGGCGTCCCCGGATCGAAGCTTCAGCGCGTGAGCCACTCGAACTGCTGGGGCTTCCGCTGCGAGCGTGGGTCGATCATCACGTTGACCAGGTTCGGGCTCGGGTCGGCCAGGGCTTCCTTGAGCACGGTCTGCAGCTGCGACGGCTCGGTCACGAAGTAGCCGCGCCCGCCGAAGGCCTCGATCACCTTCTCGTAGCGCGCGTTCGGCGTGTACGCCGAGGGAGGGATCCGCGTGCGGTCGAGTTCCGACGGGCCGCCGCCGATGCCGTTGTTGTTGATGACGACGAAGGTGATCGGCAGCCCGTAGCGGCAGGCCACCTCGACCTCCATGCCGCTGAAGCCGAACGCCGAGTCGCCCTCGACCGCCACGACCTTCTTGTCGGGGTGCACGGCGGCGGCCGCGATCGCGAAGCCGAGGCCCACGCCCATCGTGCCGAACGAGCCCGCGTCCAGGCGGTGCCGCGGCTCGAAGTTCGGCAGCACGGTGCGGCCGATGTCCATCGTGCTCGCGCCTTCACTCACGATCACGGCGTCGCGCGGAAGCTGGTCCCGGATCTCGCGGAGCACGCGGTAGTAGCCCATGGGCACCGAGTCGTCGTGCAGCATCGGCTCCACGGCGGCCTGGTTCTCGGCGACCTTGTCGCGGAGCGCCTTGCGCCACGGGGTCTCGTCCGGGTACCGCCAACGCCGCTCTACGAGTGCTGCGTTCAGCTGTTCCATCACCGCCCGGGCGTCGCCGACCAACGCGACCTCGGCGGGCACGTTCGTGCCGATCTCCTCGGCCGACACGTCGAGCTGGATCACCTTGACGTCGGGCGCGAACCGCGGCGGCAGGCCGAAGTGCAGGATCCAGTTGAGCCGCGCGCCCACCAGGAAGATCACGTCGGCCTCGCGCAGCGCTAGCGAGCGCGCGGGCGCGATCGACAACGGGTGGTCGTCGGGCACGACCCCCTTGCCCATGGGCGAGGCCAGGTAGGGCAGGTTGCTGCCCTCGACGAAGGCGCGGACCTCGGCTTCGGCGCGCGAGTAGGCCGCACCCTTTCCGATCACGACGAGCGGACGCTCGGCGTTCGCCAGCGTGTCGATCGCGCGCTCGACGGACGCGGGCTCCGCAAGCCCGCGCGGCGGGTCGGGACAGCGCGCCTTGAACTCGACGGAGTCTTCTTCGACCCGGCCGCTGATCACGTCGTTCGGCAGGTCCAGGTAGACGGCGCCCGGCCGGCCGTAGATGCTCGTGCGCACGGCCTGCTCCACGTAGAAGGGCAGGCGCTCGATGCTCTCGGTGCGGTGCGCGTACTTGACGAAGGGCCGTGCCGCCTCGACCTGCGGCGCCTCCTGGAACGAACCCTGCCCGTCCTGGTAGGCGTCCGGCGCGCCTCCGATCAGCAGCATCGGCCAGCAGTTCGACCAGGCGTTGGCGAGGCCGGCGATCCCGTGGATCATGCCGGGCCCCGAGACCGCCAGGCAGACGCCGGGCCGGCCGGTCAGGTAGCCGACCGCACCGGCGGCGTAGCTCGCGGACTGCTCGTTGCGGAAGCCGAAGTACTGGATGCCCTCGCGCTGCGCCGCCGCGGCGATGCCGAACACCGGGAAGCCCACCACGCCGAACATGTACTCGACGCCCTGCTGCTTGAGACTCCGCGCGATGACGCGTGAGCCGCTGATCTCGCCCATGTCGCCTCCCTAGCCGAGAGCGCCGCGTTCGCGCAGCGCCGCCAGTTCTTCTTCGGACAGGCCCAGGTCGTCGGCCAGGACGGCCTCGGTGTGCTCGCCGAGCAGCGGCGACGGCTGGATCGGCACGTCGCTCTTCGAGAGCCGCGGCGCGAAGCCCAGCAGTGGCACCGTGCCCTGGTCCGCGTGGTCCACGTGGTGCACGAAGCCGCGCTCCGACAGGTGCGGGTCGTCGAACAGGTCCCGGGTGTCGAGCACCGCGCTGCACGGCACGCCGGCCTCGCCCAGTTCGCGCATGGCCTCGTGCTTGGTGCGGTCGCGCGTCCAGCGCGCGATCTCCTCGTAGAGCGCGTCTCCGTTCTCGCGCCGGGCCTTGCCGCTCGCGTAGCGCGGGTCTTCGATCAGGTCCGCGCGGCCGATCGCCTTGCACAGGGTCTGCCACATCGGCCGCGTGACGAGCATCAGGTACACGTAGTCGTTCGCGCCAAAGGGCTTGCACGGGTACAGGTTCATCATCGCCCCGAGGCCGTTTCCGGTGCGCGGCGTGGCCTGGCGTCCCCAGTCGGAGCCGTTCGCGACCATCGTCCGCATGTAGTAGGTGACGGCTTCCTGCATCGACAGCTCGATGTGCTGGCCCTCGCCGGTGCGGAGCTTCTGTATGTACGCGGCGGTGATCGCCAGCGCCAGCTGCACACCGGTTCCCGAGTCGGCGAGCGTCGGTCCGGGACGCGTCGGCGGTCCGTCGCCGTAGCCGGTGATCGAGAACGCGCCCGCCGCCGCCTGCGCGACCATGTCGTAGCACTTGTACTTCGAGTAGGGGCCGTCGAGGCCGAAGCCCTTGACCTGCGCGTAGATGATCCCGGGGTTCGCCCGCTGGAATACGTCGTAGCCGATGTCGAGTTTCTCGACGACGCCCGGCGCGTAGTTCTCGACGAACACGTCGTAGTGCGGCGCCATGCGCAGCAGCAGGTCGCGGCCTTCGGGAGTCTCGAGCGCCAGCGTCACGCTGCGCTTGTTGCTGTTCCAGTTGAGGAAGTACGCGGTGTTCGTGCCGAGTCCGCCGCCCCGCCCGGGGTCTCCCGTCCCCGGGCGTTCGACCTTGACCACGTCGGCGCCGAGCCAGGCGAGCGCCTGGGTGGCCGACGGTCCGGCCTCGTACTGCGTCGCGTCGAGCACGCGCATTCCGGTGAGTGCTGGCATGGTTCCTCCCCGAGTCCGCGCCGACCGCGATCTTGCCGGTCCGAGTGCGGCGAACCATGCTACCGCAGGCCGATCACCGTCGGGCCGCTCCAGGCATACTGGATTTTCAGGTGTCCGCGCGCGCTCTGCGCGCGCCCCGCCGGTGACTGGTCCGACAGGTCCGACCGTGTGTAATTTTCCGTTCTATTTGTCTTGCGTCGGTGTCCGTTCACCGACAGAATGCCCTCGCCTCCGATTTCCCGTCCCGTCGGTGCCGGCGGATGATGCAGCGCTCGGGGGTGTTGGACGCGAGTCTCGTTCGGATCATGCCTCGGCAGACCGGGCGAGCGATCTGGGGACGGAACGGAAACTCACTGACCTGGGCACCGGCGGGACGGGCGAACTCCGCTGCTGTGGGAATTCCCGCGGCGGCGAGGGTCCGCGTAGAATCGGCGCCTTCGATCAGGAGGCTCCGTGACCGCAGGCATCCGACCCGCCACGCCCGACGACGCGCCCTTCATCGCCTGGACGATGCAGGCCGCCGGCAGGTCGCACCTTCCCAAGGGAATCTGGGACATCGCGCTCCCGGGAGCGGAGTCGGATCGTCTCGACGTACTCGCTGCGCTCTCGACGACGCGCGTCGCGCACTTCGGGCACTGGACGCGGTTCCTGATCAGCGAGGTAGACGGCGTGCCCGTGTCCGCGCTGTCCGCCTACGAGGCGGCGGAGTACGGCGGCGACAGGCTGGGCCTCGCGCTCGTCGAGGCGCTCTCCGCACGGGGATGGAGCCCGGACGAGATGGCGGCCGTGCCCCACCGCATGGCGCCGTTCGGCTCGCTCGGGTACCCGAACCCCGAGGGCGTGTGGATCGTCGAGTGGGTCGCCACCCTGCCCGAGCACCGCGGACGCGGGCTGGTGCAGTCGCTGCTCGCGGAGATCCTGGAAGCCGGCCGGGAGCAGGGCTTCGAGCAGGCGCAGATCGGCTACTTCCTCGGCAACACCCCCGCCAAGAACGCGTACGAGAAGGCGGGCTTCAAGTACGTCGACGAGTACCGCCACGTGGACTGGGAGGCCGCGCTCGGCTCACCCGGCGTGGCGCGCATGCGGCTCGACCTGTAGGCCCGGTCAGGTCCCCGTCCGCGCGCGCTCCGGCACGTCGGCTGCGTCCGCCCCGCCCTTCGCCGGCATGAGCATCTTCTCGATCTGCTCGAGCGTCAGGCCCTTGGTCTCCGGCGCGTAGCGCCAGACGACCCACGCCCCGGCGATCGGTCCGAAGGCGACGACGCCGACGGACCACGAGATGCCCAGGGCGGGAAGCAGGGCGCTCACGATCAAGGGGACGCCCACCTCGGTCGCCCGGCCGAACAGGTTCGTGGTGAACGCGTAACCGGTCGCGCGGATCGCCGTCGGGAAGAGCTCCGCCGCGTACACGTTGGTCACCGTGTTCGCCGCGGCGAACGAGAACACCGTCCCGATCATCCAGAAGTACTGCTGGCTCAGCGCGGTGGTCTGGAAGAGCATGAAGATGGCCACGGACGCGACCACGTAGAGCCCGGCACAGATCGGCTTGCGGCCCACGCGGTCGATCAGGTAGCCGGTCAGGTAGTGCCCGACCACGCCCCCGCCGTAGCCCCAGAACAGGATGTCGCCGACGATCCGCGGCGTGAACCCCAGGTCTTCGCGGGCGTAGATCACCCAGAACGCGACGGCGGGCGCGGTGACCAGGTGCACCAGGTTCCAGAGCAGCGCCACCAGCCACGTCTGCCTCCGGTAGCCGTCCTGCCAGGGGATCTTGGCGCGCTCGTATTGAGCGCGCATCTCGTGCCTGAGCGTCGGTGCCGCCTCGGGCTTCAACGCGCTGAAGCGCTGCGTCTCCCGCATGGCGAAGCGCATCGCGAGCCCCACCACGGCGGGCACGAGTCCCAGGGCGTAGAGCGCGCGCCAGTCCGCGCCGTCCACGGTGCGGCCCGTCAACGTCTGGAGCGCCACCGCGATGGTCGTGCCGAGCGAGTGCAGCCAGTTGCCGTCCGGCGGCACGCAGTCGCCGCCTTGCAGCGTGCCCGTGGCGCAGTCCAGCAGCAGCACGTACGGCGAAGCCTTGGCGATGACCATCACGCCGAGCGTCGCGAAGCTCGTGACCAGCGCGATGGCGCGGCCGCGCAGCCGGGCCGGGAACTCCTCGCCGATCACGATCAGCGCCAGCGCCACCTCGGCCGTCAGGAAGAGCCGAGCCAGGAACTGGTAGGCGCAGAACTCGAACTTGTCGCCGGCGACGGCCGTCATGCCGTTGAAGAACGCGAAGCCGACGATGGTGATCATCATCAGGTTGCGGCGTCCCCAGCGGTCGGCGAAGAGCAGCAGAAAGAATGAGCCCACCATGCCCAGGCGGTTGATGGCGAAGATCACGCCCCACTCGCCGCGCGAGATGTCGAGCGTGGCGCGCGCGTCGGGCGCCGCGATGGTGAGCATCGCGGCGTCGAAGCCCTCGAAGAACGTGGCGATGGCCAACACGCCGAACAGGAAAACCAGGTAGGGGCCGACGCGCTCTCGTTCCACGGCAGGGGCGGGCTGCATCGATCCAAGGTATCAGGCGAGCCGGGGCGGTGACCAGCGAATCGCCCAGACGTGGTATTCATGGACAGGAGTACGCATGTCGATCCGCCTCGACAAGCCTTGGATCCCGCTCGGTCCCGACGCGGTGGCGCGCGTTCAGGGTCAGCTCGGCGTCTACGAGATCGCCGACGAGAGCGGACAGGTCGTGCTCATCGGCTACGCGGGCGGCCGCTCGCAGTTTGGTCTGCGCGGAGAACTCGAGTCGCGTTGCCGCGAGGAGCCCGAGGGCCGTGCGTTCCGCTACGAGGTCAACATGTCGTACCTGACGCGCTACCGCGAGCTGCTGATGGCATTCGAAGCCGACCATGGGCGGCTGCCCGCACAGAACCGGCGGCCGCCGCGGCTCGGGCGCCTTCAACCCGACTGACCGCCCGACGCCCGATCCGCCCGGTCGATCCGGACAGGAGCCCCGCATGGAACTCGAACTCACCGACGAACAGCAGCAGGTCGTCGCCAGCGTGCGCCGCTTCGTGCGCGAAGAGATCGCGCCGCTCGAGGCCGACCTCGACCCCGACGCCAGCGAGCTCGCGCCCGAAGACCACGAGCGGCTGGTGGGCATGGCGAGGTCTATGGGGCTCTACGGGCTCGACATTCCCGAGGAGTTCGGCGGTCCCGGCGTCGACCTGGTGACGCGCACGCTCATCTCGATCGAGATGGCGCAGCACCGCGCGGGGCTCTACGCGCCGTGCTACGGGGTCTTCGGCGGGGCGGGATTGGCGCAGCTCTACGAGGCGAACGAGGACCAGAAGGAGCGCTACCTGTACCCGATGCTGCGCGGCGAGAAGCGCGGCTGCTTCGCGTTGACCGAGCCCTCCGGCGGCAGCGACCCCGCGCGCGCCATCCGCACCACCGCGGTCAAGGACGGCGACGGCTGGGTGCTGAACGGCGAGAAGACCTTCATCAGCGGCGCAGACCGGGCCGACTTCGCCATCACGTTCGCCCGCACCGATCCCGAGAAGGGACGCAACGGAATCACCTGCTTCATCGTCGACACCGACATGCCGGGCTTCCGCGTGCGGCGCATCGTGCACACGCTGCGCTCGTCGCACTACGCGACCGAGCTGGAGTTCGACGGGCTTCGGATCCCGTCGGCGAACGTGCTCGGCGAGGTGAACCGCGGCTTCGCGATCGCGAACGACCGCCTGAGCCGCAATCGCATCCCCTACGCGGCCGGCTGCATCGGCGTGGCGATCCGCGCGCAGGAGATGGCCATCGAGTACGTGAAGCACCGCGAGACCTTTGGTGACGTGCTGGCGACGCGCCAGGCGATCCAGTGGATGATCGTGGACAACGAGATCGACATCCGCACCTCGCGCTGGCTCACGCTCGACGCGGCGGCGCGAGCCGAGCGCGGCGAGAGCTTTCGCACCGAAGCGGCCATGGCGAAGCTCGTGGCCAGCGAGGCCGGTGGCCGCGTGGTGGACCGCGTCATGCAGATCCACGGCGGCTACGGCATGACCAAGGACCTGCCGCTCGAGCGCTGGTTCCGCGAGATGCGCATCCGGCGCGTGGGAGAGGGGCCGAGCGAGGTGCAGCGCCTGATCATGGCGCGCGACCTGATCGGGGGCTCGTTCCATTGAGTCCGCTCGACGGTCTGCGCGTGCTCGACCTGGGCCAGTACTACCAGGCTCCGTACGCGGGCCTGCTGATGGCGATGGCCGGAGCCGACGTGGTCAAGGTCGAGCCGCCGGGCGGCGAGCCGATGCGCCGCCGCATGGACGGCAGCACCTCGTACCCGCAGGCCCTGCTCAACTCGAACAAGCGCGCACTCGAGATCGACCTGAAGACTCCGGCCGGGCGCGACCTGCTCGTCTCGCTGTCCCGGAGCGCCGACGTGCTGGTCGAGAACTTCGCGCCCGGCGTGATGGACCGGCTGGGCGTGGGTCCCGACGTCCTGCGCGCGCAGAACCCGCGGCTGATCTACGCGTCCGGCACCGGCTATGGCTCGACGGGACCCGACCGGGACGGTCTCGCGCTCGACGTGGTGGTGCAGGCCGTGTCGGGAGTCATGAGCGTGACGGGTGAGCCGGACGGGCCGCCGCAGAAGGCGGGCCCGGCGGTCGCGGACTTCCTGAGCGGGATCCACCTGTACGGCGCCATCGTGACCGCGCTCTACGAGCGCGAACGCACGGGCACGGGACGCCGCGTCGAGGTCGCCATGCAGGACGCGGTCTACCCGAGCCTGACCTCGAACCTGGGGAGCCTGCACTACGGAGGGCCGGACGCGCCGAGGCGCGTCGGGAGCCGGCACGGCGGCCTCGCCGTCACGCCCTACAACGTGTACGAGGCGGCCGACGGCCACGTGGCGATCATCTGCTCGACCGAGGACCACTGGCGCCGGCTCTGCCACGCGATGGGGCGCGAGGACCTGCTCGACGATCCGCGCTTCGACACCAACCGCCACCGCGTGGACCACATGCAGGAGACCGACGACGTCGTGCTCGAGTGGACCCGCGCGCACACGCGCGATGAGATCACGCGTGCGGCGCGCAAGCACGCGGTGCCCGCCGGTCCCGTGCGCGACCTGGCCGAGGTGATGAACGATCCGCAGCTCCACGAGCGGGGAATGCTCGAGTGGATCGACCACCCGGAACTCGGCCGCATCGCGGCGCCGCGGAGCCCGCTTCGCTTCCAGGACGTGCCGCTTGCCGAGCTGCGCCCGAGCCCACGCCTCGGAGAGCACGCCGACGAGGTGCTCGGCGACTGGCTCGGGCTGTCGCGCGACGACGTGACGGCGCTCGAGAGCGCCGGTGCGCTCAAGCGGCGGCGCGCTGCGTCTGCTTGAGGCTCTGGGTCACCTCGAGGTGCGAGGCCACGACCTGGCTCTCGACGGGGTGTGAGCGCATGCGGTAGGCGGCGCGCAGGCGGAGCAGGTGGAAGATGCCCGCGCTGAACGCGAAGCCGCCGATCACGACCAGGAACACCATCGACGTCCCCGGCTTCTGGGTCAGGTCGCTGAGCGAGATGGCTACCGAGCCGAGCGACGCCGCCGAGATCGCGAACGAGACCAGCGCGCCGATCGAGGTGGACCGCAGCAGCGCGCCCGCACCCTCGCGCGAGAAGCGCGACAGCTCCCGCTCCGAGAAGTGGTCGAGGAACCAGCCCGTCTCCTCGTCCACGCCGCGGCTGGTCGGCGGGGCGAGCAGGGTCCCGGTCAGCGGATCCCGCGCGTGGTCGCCGCGCTTGTGCGCCTCGACGCCCTCGAGGATCTGGCGGTGCTCCTTCTCGTTGATCGGGAAGAACAAGAACACCACCAGCGCGAGCACGCCGAAGATGGCGGGAACCAGGCCGTAGATTGCGCTGATCGCGAACCGCACCGTCTCGGACTGGTCGACGTTCGGCACGTAGCCGATGGACGCCAGCACCGCGAGCGGAACGGCCGCGCTCGGAATGACGGTGAACTTGGTCATGATCGCCCACATGGCGCCGTACTGGCCCTCGCGACGCCGTCCCGTGTAGAGTTCGTCGTAGTCGATCACGTCGGCCTGGATGGACGGGCCCAGGAAGATGGCTGGTCCGAACGCGGTGCCGGACCAGACGAGCACGAGCAGGCTCGGGACCACGTCGCCCTCGCCCATGGTGAAGAGCATGAGCGACCCGCACACTCCCATGGCGCGCGACACGATCGAGATGGGCTTCTTGCCGAAACGCCGCACCAGGCGCAGCCAGAGCGGCAGCGTCAGGAAGCCCGTCGCAAAGTAGACCAGCAGGTAGAGGCCGATCAGTTGGTCCGGGTTGTCCGGCTTGAGCACGTACTTGACGAAGTACGGGGTCATCAGCCCCGGGATCGCCCCCGAGATCGAGCCGACGACGTAGCTCGCCAGCAGGATGCGGAAGGGGCGGTTGCGCATGACGCGCCGCACGCCCGGCACGAGCGGGTTCTTCGCCTGCTGGTAGTAGTCCGGCCGCTCCTTGATCCGGTAGCACTGCCAGAAGTAGAGCACCGTCAGGATGCTTCCGAAGATGAGCGCGAACGCGAAGTAGGCGTCGCGGGCGCCGAGCAGTGGGATCAGCACCAGGCCCGGCAGCGCGGCCGCGCACATGGTGCCGAGCAGCGTGAACCCTTCCATCCAGGCGAACAGGCTCGAGCGTTCCTTGTAGTCGGGCGTCAGCTCCGGTCCGAGTCCGTAGTGGGGAATCACGTAGACCGTGTGGAACAGGAAGTACAGGATGAACGTCGTCGCGAACCAGCCGGCCGCCGGCGTTCCCGTCAGGCCTTCGGGCGGCCGGAAGAGCGCGACGAACGCCACCGCGCAGAGCGGCGCGCCGACGAACATCCAGGGGATGCGCCGGCCCCACCGGCTGTTCGTGTGGTCCGAGATCCAGCCCATCAGCGGGTCGGTGATCGCGTCGAGCGCACGCGCCGCGGCGATGGAGAGCGCGATGAACCCGAGCGGCACGAGAATCGTGTCCGAGTAGAACAGGTTCATGTGGATGGCGATCGGAATCACCATGGCCGCACCGGCGAAGTTCGGCATGCCGTAGGCGAGCTTGATGCCGATCGGCAGCTTCTCGCCGATCCCGGCAAAGGTCGCTCCCGATGCAGCAGACGCGGCAGATGCGGACGCGGGCGGCGTGGGCTCGGGCGCGGCTCGAGGTTCGGGATTGGCCATGGGCCGCATTCTGTCAGGTTCGGCCGGAACTTTGCGGCTGCGGTTCAGTCTTCGACGCGCTGGATCCGCGCACCGAGCGCCGATAGGCGCTCGTCGAGGCGCTCGTAGCCGCGGTCGATCTGGCCGATGTTGTGGATCACGCTCTGGCCCTCCGCGCACAGCGCCGCGATCACCAGCGCCATTCCAGCGCGGATGTCGGGGCTCGACAGCTCCTGGGCCACGAGCCGCGAGCGTCCCGCCACCACCACTCGGTGCGGGTCGCAGAGGATCAGCCGGGCGCCCATCGCCACCAGGCGGTCGACGAAGAAGAGCCGCGACTCGAACATCTTCTCGAAGATCAGCACCGTGCCTTCGCTCTGGGTCGCTGCGACCACCGCGAGAGAGGTGAGGTCGGCCGGAAAGCCCGGCCAGGGTGCGTCCTCGATCTTGGGAATCGCGCCGCCCAGGTCCGCGGTCACGCGCAGGTCCTGATCGCCGGGCACGACGATGTCGTCGCCGTCCGCGTGGAACGCGATCCCGAGCCGCCCGAAGCCGATGTGCGTGGCGCGGTGCTCCTGCGGACGCGCGCCGAGGATCCGTAGCTCGCCGCCGGTCACCGCCGCCAGCGTGATGAGCGATCCGACCTCGGTGTAGTCCGGCCCCAGGGTGAACTCCGCTCCGCCCAGGCGCTCGAGTCCCTCGATGCGCAGCCGGTTCGTGCCCGCTCCCTCGACGCTCCCGCCCATCGCCTGGATCAGCGCGCACAGGTCCTGGACGTGCGGCTCGCAGGCGGCGTTCTGGATGGTGGTCGTGCCCTGCGCCAGGGCCGCAGCCATGATGGCGTTCTCGGTCGCCGTGACCGAGGCCTCGTCCAGGAACACCTCGGCTCCCTGCAGCCGGCCCGCCGCGCGGAACGCGTACTCGCGCGGGTCGGACGAGACCGTCGCGCCGAGTGCGTGCAGCGCGAGTACGTGGGTGTCGATGCGGCGGCGGCCGATCACGTCGCCGCCCGGCGGCGGCAGCCGCACGTGTCCGCGCCGCGCGAGCAGCGGACCGGCCAGCAGGACGGACGCCCGGATCCGGCCGCAGATCTCCGGGTCGGGTTCGGCGCTGCCTACGCCGTCCGCGCGCAGGGCGACCACGCCGGGCTCGGGGCGCTGCACACGGACGCCGAGCGACTCCACCAGCCCCAGCAGGGCCTCGACGTCGCGGATCGCCGGCACGTTGCGCAGGACGACCTCGTCGTCGGTCAGCAGCGAGGCCGCGATCAACGGCAGCGCGGCGTTCTTGTTGCCGCCCGGGCGGATGGTGCCCGACACGGCGTGACCGCCCTCGATCTCGAAGCTCTGACTCATGCGTGCTTGCGCAGGAACTCCAGCACGACCGAGTTGAAGCGCTCGGCCGCCTCGAAGTACGTGGAGTGGCCGACGCCCGGGAAGTCGACGATGTCGGCGCCGGGGATCCGCGCGGCGACATCGTGCAGCACTTCGGGGGAGAACAGCTGGTCTTCGGTTCCCGAGATCACCCGCGTGGGGACGCCGTAGCTCTCCAGCTGCGCCTCGCGAACCTGGGCCGTCTCGTCGCCGAACGAGGCCAGGGCCGCCGGCTCGAGGCCGGGGTTCAATGCGTTCAGCCGGTCGTACAGGAACGCCATGGCCGGCTCGTGCCGCGGGTAGTCCGGCGCGAGCGCCAGGTTCCCCTCGACCCGGCCCGATCCCATGCGACTGGCCAGGCGCGCGCGCGCCTCGCGCGTCTTCTCGGTGTCGAGACCGCCGGGCGTGCCGCACAGCACCAGCGCACTCACCCGCTCGGGCGCGCGGATGGCGGTGGGCAGCCCCGTCCAGCCTCCCATCGACTGGCAGACCAGCGACGCGCGTTCGACGCCCTCCGCGTCGAGGATCGCGAGCAGGTCGTCGGGGAAGCGCCCGGGGTGGAACTCGTCCGGCGCGCAGGGCGAGCGGAAGAAGCCGCGGTGATCGAACGCGATGGCGCGGTATCCCTGCTCGACGAAGAAGGGGACCTGCTGCCACCAGCTGAGCGCGTTGCCGCCCATGCCGTGCGCGAACACGACGGCCGGGCCGTCACCGTGGGTCTCGTAGTAGATGCCGGTGCCGTGACTCGTGACCTGGGGCATGCGCCGAGCATAACCCCATAATCCCCGGCGGGTGGGATCTGTATCATCCCGCGCGAGCATGAGCGCCACGACCCGCCCGATCCGCAGCCGCCGGAGCCTCACGTGGGCGATCGCGCGGATCGCGGTCTGCCTCGGCGCGCTGGGCCTCGTCCTGGCGGGCGTAGACCTCGACGACCGCGTGCGCCTGCTGGACGGCGAGGTGCTCACCGGCGAGGTGGTCGAAGACCGCGCGGGCCTGCGCGTCCTGCGCCCCGGACTTCCCCCGCGCAGCGTCGCAGCGGACCGGGTCGCCTTGCAGCCCGACGGCACGCGAGACGTGCAGCTGGGACTTCGCACGGTCTGGCGCACGGCGCGCGCGGACTGGATGCTCGCCGCGGTCGTCGCATTCATCCCGATCACGTTCATGCTCGGCTGGCGCTTCCAGCTGGTGCTGCGCACGCAGGACATCGCGCTCGGCTACCTGGACGCGGTCAAGCTCACGTTCGCGGGCTCCTTCCTGAGCTTCGTCCCCTTCTTGTTGGGGGCGTACGGCGGCGACGTCTTCAAGGCGTACTTCGTGTCGCTCCACACCGACCGCAAGACCGAGGCTGTGACGTCGGTCGTGCTCGACCGCGCGCTCGGGCTGGGCGGCGTGCTGGTGATCGTCACCGGCGCCGCGGCCATCAGCCCGGCGGGCAGCATCGTGCGCGGCTTCCTCTGGCCGATGCTGGCCGTGTCCGCCGCGGGGGCGGCGGCTGCGGGCGTCTACCTGTGGCCGCCTCTCCGGAGGCTCCTGCCGCGGCGCTGGATCTCGAGCTCGCGCTGGATCGGCCAGCTGCGGCGGGTCGACGACACCGTGCGGCGGCTGGCCCGACACCCGGGCACCGTCGTGCTCTGCGTCGTCATCGCGGTGCTGCGCCAGCTGGCCGCGTTCGCTTCGTACCTGCTCGTCGCGCTCTCGCTCGGGATGGCGATCGGCGTCGCGGACCTGGTCGAGGTGTGTGCGTACTTCGCCGCGGGCGTGGCCGTGGGAGCTGTGCCCATCTCGCCCCAGGGACTCGGCACCGTCGAGCTGGCCTACTCGGTCTTCTTCCGCGACTACGGCACGCCGTCGCAGATCCTCTGCCTGGCGTTCGGTGTGCGCCTCGTGCACCTGCTGGGCACGCTGCCCGGGCTCATCGTGGTCGGGACCGGCGCCTATCGCCCCCCGCCCCTCGAAGACGTCGAGGCACGGCTCGGCGGTTAGGCGACCGGGACGTGCAGGGCGATCCGCTCGGCTAGCCGCGGGCCGTTCGGATCGCGTCGGCGACGGTTTCCCAACCGGCTGCGGTGTGGGCGGCGAGCATGGGACCGAACCCGGCGGCCGGGCGGTAGCGCGCCGAGTCCGCCGTGAGAGCCGCGACTCCACCGGCCTCGGCGACGATCAGGCAGCCCGGTGCGTGGTCCCAGGGACGGAGTCGGCCGTAGAGCACGAAGTCCTTGTCGCCCCGCGCCACCGCGGGGTACTCGAGCGCGGCCGCGTAGCTGGGCTCGATCGTCCGGCAGCCGAGCCGCGACGCGGCCGCCGCCAGCCGGTCTCCCACATCGTCGTCGAAGAAGCCCGTGTAGAGCGTGCCCGCGAGCGGCCCGTCGCCGCCGGCTCCGCTCAGGATGCGCCGGCCGTTCTCGAAAGTCCCCGAGCCACGCTCCGCCGTGATGGTTCGCCCCGCCAACGGCAGGTGGATGGTCGCGGCGATCGTCTCGCCCCCCTCGACCAGGGCGACCATGACACCGAACTCCTCGCGGCCCGCAGCGAACGCCGCCGTGCCGTCGATGGGGTCGACGAGCCAGAATGGATCGCGCCCGCGCGCCAGGCCCAGCAGCGCCGGGTCCTGCTTGGCCGCCTCCTCCCCGACGACGGGGATGTCGCGCAGGGCCCGAAGGCGTGGAGCGATCGCCGCCTCGGCCGCCAGGTCGGCTTCGGTCACGACCTCGGCCCGCCAGGGCTCCACGAAGTCGCGGACCTCGGCGGGACCCGGCCGACGCGGCAGGATCTCCGCCGCTGCCGTCTCGGCGACGATCTTCTCGATCGCTTCGATCACCGGCCCGGCTAGCGAGGTCCGCTCGCCCGCTTCGCCAGGTCCTGGAGCGTGTCGCGGTCGCCGATCAGCACCAGGTGGTCGCCCTCCTGTGTCTCGACATCCGGGCCGGGCACCAGCTCGATCCGCGCCGTGCCCCGGCGGAGCGCCACGATGCGGAGCTTCGTCGAGCCCCCCTCGAGCGTGGCGATGGTCTGCCCCGCCAGCTCGCTTCCCTCTTCGACGCGCAGCTCCTCCAGGTCCACCTCTTCGCCGCCGAGCGGGCGCGAGATTTCGAGGAAGTCGACGACCGCGGGCCTCAGGATCGAGGTCGCGATCTGCAGGCCGCCGCTCTGGTAGGGCGAGATGACCTGGTCGGCTCCGGCCAGGCGTAGCCGGCGGCTCGCCGCTTCTCCCTCGCCGCGCGCGTGGATGCGGATGTCCGGGTTCTTCTCGCGCGCCGACAGCGTCATGAACAGGTTGTCGGCGTCCGAGGCGGTTCCCGCCACGATCGCGCGCGCGAACTCGATGTGCGCCCTGTCCAGCACGTCGTCCGAGGTCGCCGACCCGATCAGGAATGGCGCGCCGAGCTGCTCCAGCTCCGCTTCCTTGTCGGGGTCGCGCTCGACGATCACGACCGCAACCCTGCTGCGCATCATCTCGTCGACGACGATGCGGCCGAAGCGGCCGAAGCCGCAGACGATCACGTGGTTCCTCAGCTCGTCGACTCGTCGCGTCATGGCGCTCGCTCCCATCATCCTCGAAATGCTCCCCTCGATCACCACCTGCGCGATCACGCTCGCCAGGTACAGTACGGATCCGACGCCGGCCGTGATCAGCAGGACGGTGAAGAGCCGCCCCGCCTGGGTGAGTGGCTGCACCTCGGCGAAGCCGACGGTGGACAGCGTGATGATGGTCATGTACAGGGCGTTGACCCAGGACATGTCCTCGACCACCACGTATCCCACCGTGCCCGTTATGCTGATCAGCGCGAGGCCCAGGATCGCCAGCTCGAAACGCCGCACTGTTCGGGTCGTGGACGAGTTCACGGGTCGTCTTCGCCTTTCCTTGACCGGTCGAGACGGCGCACTCGCAATGAGGGTACCGTCGCGAGCGTCGCGAGCGGCGCGGGCAGGGCGCAGCGAACCGCCGATGCGACAAATTATCCCAGCTCGCTCCTCTTGCAACGGGCGGGCCGGTGCACATGCTGATCAAGGGCTTCCGATTCCCGGGAGCCGAGGAGGGAGTCCATGAGTCTGTCCGACAAGTTCGAAGACGAGCTGAAGTCGCTGCGCACCCTGCGCGACGAGCTGAGGGTGCAGGTCAACCTGGCGCAGAAGGAGGCCCACGACCTGTTCCAGACGGCCGAGAAGAAGTGGGAGACGCTCGAGGGCAAGCTCGAGCGGATCGGTCACGAGTCGGCCGAGGCGGTTCGTGAGGTCGGCGAGGCGGCCTCGCTGCTGGCGGACGAGATCCGCGATGCGTACCGGCGCATCCGCGAGGAGGTCTGAGCGGCAGCATGCGCTGGCCGATCGAGCGCCTCCTCGTGGGCACCGACTTCTCGCCGAGCGCGGGAGCCGCCCTCGAGGTGGCGGCGTCGTTGGCGCGCCACACCGGCGCGCAGGTCGACCTGCTGCACTGCCTCTTCGATCCGGACGACGACGGGGAGCGCGCGAAGGAGCGCATGCGCCAGCAGGCCGAGGAGGCCGGCGTTCCCGACGCGAACCTGATTGCGGTGCCCGGCGAGCCCGCGGACCAGCTCTCCCGGGTGCGCGATGAACGCGGCGCCGACCTGGTCGTGGCCGGTGCGGCGGGTCTGCGAGGCGTCCGGGGGTTCCTGCTGGGCAGCGTCGCGGACCGGATGCTGCGCCGGCCGGGCGCGCCCCTTCTGTTGGTCCGCGAGGCTCGCGGACACGGCCAGCTCAAGCGGATCGCCGTGGGGCTCGAACTGCCCGACGTGGAGACGCCGGCGCTGCGGGCCGCCGTGAGGCTCGCCGGCGCCATGACGGGCGAGCTCTGCGTGATCCACGCCCTGCCGCCGCGCGGGTACCTGTCGGACCGTCGGCACGTCGAGATGCACCCCGATACGGTCGTCCAGCGTATCGAGGGGGCCGTCGCGCGGCTCGACGCCAGCATCCCGTTCCAGACCGCCGTTCACCCCGGCGACCCGGCCGAAGAGATCACGCTCGTGGTCCAGAAGCTCGACCCCGACCTGCTCGTGCTCGGCGCCGAGCGGAACCCCGACGGCTGGCCCGGCCGCGTCGCCGACCGCCTGGCCCGCATGGGGCCCGCCGCCCTGCTATTGGTCTGGCCCGAGCCCGAAGGAGGATAGGCATGCTCAGCATCCAGCGAGTGCTGGTTCCGGTCGACTTCTCGAGCCACGCGGACCAGGCGGTGGCGGACGCCATCGAGATCGCGCGCGCCTTCGACGCCCACATCGACCTGCTCCACGTCTGGCACCTGCCCATCCAGGCCAGCATGCCGCAGGCGGGGCTGGTCCCGGTCGAGGTGATGGAGGGCTTCCGGAAGGGAGAGCACGAACGGCTGAAGGTGATCGAGGCCGGCGTCCGTTCCGAGAAGGTCCCGTGCGCCTCGCACATGATCGAGGGCGTCCCTTCGCAGCAGATCGCGAACAGCGCCGAGGAGCTGGGATCGGACCTGATCGTCATGGGAACGCGCGGGCGCACCGGCCTCCAGCACGTGCTGCTCGGCAGCGTAGCCGAGCGCGTCGTGCGCAGTGCGCGCTGCCCGGTGCTCACCGCCAAGGCCGACGACACCCGCGGGGCGATCCGTCCGCGCGTGATCGTGGTGCCGATCGACTTCTCCGGCGCCGCCGAGCGCGCCCTGCAGGCCGCTCGCGACCTGGCGGGCGCCATGGGACCGGCCCACCTCGTGCTGGTGCACGGCTACTACGTTCCGGCGGAGCTCGAGCAGATGCTGGTGTCCGAGAGCACTGGAGGGAGCGGCGGGGTGCTCGACCGCCTGTCGAAGGACGCCGCCCGCGAGCTCGAGCAGATGCTGGTCTCGCTGCAGGACGCCGGTGTCTCCGCCGAGTACGTTGCGCAGCACGGACCCCCGGAGCGCGTGATCGCCCGGGTTGCCGAGGAGCGCGATGCCGACCTGATCGTGATGGGAACCCACGGACGCAAGGGGCTCTCGCGCCTGTTGATCGGCAGCGTGGCCGAGCACATCGTCCGGGTGGCTCCGTGCCCGGTACTGACGATCCGTCCAGAAGAGGAGGCCGATTGATGGACCACGATGCCCTGGCGGAGCGCCGCCGTGCCCTCGAGAACGAGTTCTTCGCCAAGCGCGACCGCGAGCTGATCGAACGCATGCACGAGGAGCACGAGGTCGCGGACCTGTCGCACATCGAGGACCAGGTGCTGGTCGAGCAGCTCGTCGCTCTCGGCATCACCGCCAAGATGCTCGCGGCCCTCGGGTTGATCCCGCTGCTCGCAGTGGCCTGGGCGGACGGGCGCGTGGACAAGGCCGAGCGCGTGACGATCCTCGACGCAGCCACCGCCGCAGGTGTGGACCGCCACGCGGAGGGCTACGCGATGCTCGAGCACTGGCTCGACGAGCCGCCGCGGCCGGGTCTGTTCGACGCGTGGAAGGGCTACGTCGCCGAAGTCGCCCGACCGCTCGCCCCCAACCTGCGCAAGGGACTGCGCGACGAGGTACTCCGCCTGGCGCGAACGGTCGCGGAGGCATCCGGCGGGTTTCTCGGGCTCGGCGAGCGCGTCTCGGCCGAGGAACGCGCGGTGCTGGCGCGGATCGAGGAAGCCTTCGCCGCCGACTAGGGGCATCGCGAGCACTCGCGCCTCTGGCGCCACACACCGGTCCTCTGCGGGTAGCGGAAAACCCCCAGTGCGGCCGGAATTCGGACCGGGCTGCAACACGGAGCTGTGGCGCAAGCCGTTGGACCGTGTAGCTTCTCTTCACCCTCCCGCACACGACAGGAGTTCGATTCGTGGCTACGGGTATAGTCAAGTGGTTCAGCGACGAGAAGGGCTACGGCTTCATCACGCCCGATGACGGAAGCAAGGACTTGTTCGTCCACTTCTCGAACATCGAAGGCGAGGGCTTCAAGAGCCTGCGTGAAGACCAGCCAGTTGAGTACGAGGCTTCGCAGGGTCAGAAGGGTCCCGAGGCCACGAACGTCAAGCCCGGCTGAGGAGTTCGGGTCCGGGTTCGTCCCGAGCCCGCTGCTCGCTTTTCGATTCCGACCGTCTGCGTAGCGGGAAGCGGCACGCCCGTTCCGCGGCCGGGCCGGCGACGCCTGCGCGTCCTTGGTGCCGACCTGCGCCTCGCCTGCGTGCGGCTTGCCCACGCCTGCCTACGGGCGCCGCGAGCGCTTGCGGCCCTTGCGCCACGCCCCCACACTTCCTTCCGGTTCGAGTCCGAGGAGCCCCTCTCGATGCATCTGGGCAAGAAGGTCGTCGTCGTCATGCCCGCGTACAACGCGGAAGGGACGCTGAAGAAGACCTACGACGAGGTCATGGCACAGGGCGTCGTGGACCGCGTGATCGTGGTGGACGATGCGAGCCGCGACCGCACCGTCGAGATCGCGAGCGCCCTGCCCGGCGTGCTGGTCCACGCCCACGAGAACAACAAGGGCTATGGGGGCAACCAGAAGAGCTGCTACCGGATGGCGCTCGAAGACGGGGCCGACATCGTCGTCATGGTGCACCCGGACTACCAGTACACGCCGAAGCTGATCCCAGCGATGGCGTCCATGATCGGAAGTGAGCTCTACGACTGCGTGCTCGCGTCGCGCATCCTGGGCGGCCACGCGCGCGCCGGCGGAATGCCGCTCTGGCGCTACGTGGCGAACCGCTTCCTGACGCTGTCGGAGAACCTGCTGATGGGCTCCAAGCTCTCGGAGTTCCACACCGGGTACCGCGCGTTCTCGAGCAAGCTGCTCGAGACGTTGCCGCTCGACGAGAACTCCGACGACTTCGTCTTCGACAACCAGATGATCGCGCAGATCGTGTGGTTCGACTTCAAGGTCGCCGAGGTCAGCTGTCCCACGCGCTACGCGACCGACGCCTCCTCCATCAACTTCGTGCGCAGCGTGGTGTACGGGTTCGGCTGCCTCTGGACCGCACTGCACTACCGGCTGTGCCGGATGGGCGTTACGTCGAGTCCCCTGTTCCCCCACCCGGAGTGATGCCGGAGCCCGGAACGCCCGTCGCGGCTGGGCGGACCCTCGACGGGCGTATGCGGCTCGCCATCGGGATACTCTTCGCGCTCGCGGTCGCGCAGCGGCTCTGGAACGCGTGGGGCGTGCCTCCGCTGACCGGCTACGACTCGCCGGGGCACGCCGGTTACATGCTGTCGATTCTCGAGGAGGGGCGGCTGCCGCATCCCTACGACGGCTGGTCGACGTTCCACCCGCCGCTCTACTACCTGCTCGGCAGCGCGGTCTGGGGACTGCTCGAGCCGTTCGGCCCGCGCGCACTCGTGACGGGTGTGCGTGCGATCGGCGCGTTCGCGGGAGTTGCCGCCGGCTTCGTCGCGCTGCGGCTCATGCTGCAGTTCGGGGTTGCTCCCATCGTGGCGGCCGTGTCGACGGCGGTGCTGCTCTTCGTGCCCGTCTCGCAGCTGGCCGGGGCCATGATCGGGAACGAGGCGCTTGCGGCGGGCATGGTCGCGCTGGCGTTGCCTCCACTGGTCCGGCTGCAGCGCGACCCCGCGGACCTCCGCGCCGCGTTGCTGCTGGGCGTCGTCTGCGGCGCCGCGCTCTGGGTCAAGTACACGACCGTGCTGCTGCTCGGCGCCGTGTTCGTTCCCTACCTGTGGCGCAAGTCCGGCCGCCGCGAGCTGGCCGCGCTCGCGGTCTGTCTGGCCGCGGCCGGCGCGCTCGCCTCGCCCGTCTACCTGCGGAACCTGGCCGTGTCGGGGACGCTCATCCCGTTGACGCGGAACCGCGAGCCGATGAAGAGCGCCGAAGAGGCGATGACGATCCGCGATCGGCGCGTCGCCGACTTCTTCTGGGTGCCGCCGGGAGCGCTGCTTCGCCCGTCGCTCTACCACGAGCCCGGCAAGCTGGGTTCGTATCACAACCGCAACCCGGCCATGACCAGCGTCTGGGGCATGACCTACGCCGGTCTGTGGTTTGACCCGTTCGGGCACCGCACACGCGTGCGGGACCATCGCGACGGCGTCTGGTACGGGCCGGTGCTGGCCCTGCTGGGACTGTTGCCGACTCTGGCGGTGCTCGCGGGGTTCGTGCTGGCGTGGGTCGACCTGGTTCGCCGGCGCGGGGGCACGCCCGACGCGCCCCTCGTCATGCTGGCGACGCTGGGGCTGCTGGGCTTCACGTCGATCGCCATCGGCGCGCCGAGTCCGGCGGCGCTGAAGGGCTCGTACCTGCTGGCCATGGGCGTGCCTGCGGCGGTGTTCTTCGGGCGCGCCGCCATGCGACTCGGCCCGCGCCTGCGGGCGGGGCTGCTCGGCGTCTCGTGCGCCGCCGCCGCGACGGCCGCGCTCGTCTTCACCAGCGGGCTCCTGTACCCACCGCAGTCGATGGGCGTCACGGTCTGGACCCGAATCGCGCACGCGCTGCCGAAGTCCTACATCCTGCAAGCCATGGAGCGCATGTTGGTCGGCTGGATGTGATGGGCGCCGCGCGCGTCGCCCTGGTGATGCTCGTCCTGACTCCGTTCGGGACGAGCCTGGCCTCGAACGTGCCGTCGGCCCTGCCGGGCGCGCCCGCACTCGGCGACGCGCTCCGCGTCCGGCTCGGCGAGACGCTGGCGCGCCAGGGGGCGGACTACGTGCCACGCACCCGGCACCGGCGTGCGGACGGGCTCCCGACCTACACGAACCGGCTGCTGCTCGAGTCGAGCCCGTACCTGCGCCAGCACGCGCACAACCCCGTCAACTGGTACCCGTGGGGGGACGAGGCCTTCGCGCAGGCGAAGCGGCTGGGGCGGCCGGTGCTCGTCAGCATCGGCTACTCGACCTGTCACTGGTGCCACGTGATGGAGGAGGAGTCGTTCGACGACGTGGCAACGGCGCGCCTGATCAACGAGCGCTTCATCGCGATCAAGGTCGACCGCGAGGTCCGCCCCGACATCGACGCCGTGTACATGGCCGCGGTCCAGCGCCTGGCGGGACGCGGCGGCTGGCCGCTCAACGTCTGGCTCACTCCGGACCGCGAGCCGTTCTACGGCGGTACGTACTTTCCGCCGCGCGGCTCGCCGGGGCGGCCCGGCTTCCGCGACGTCCTGCGGCAGCTCTCGGACCTGTGGAACGCGGACCCCGAGCGCGTCGAGCAGGCCGCGCAGTCCCTCACCGCGGCGGTTCGCGCAAAGCTCGAAGGCGAGTCGGCGGACTCGACGATCGAGCCCCGGGTGGCCCCGCTGCGCCGCGTGCTGGCGGTGTACGGGGCGCGGTTCGACGAGGAGTGGGGCGGGCTCGGCGGGGGGCAGAAGTTCCCGTCCAGCATGTCGGTGCCGCTGCTGCTGCGGATCCACCGGCGCACCGGCAACGACCGCGCGCTGCAGATGGCGGTGACGACACTCGAGCGGATGGCCACGGGCGGCATCCACGACCACGTGGGCGGGGGCTTCCACCGCTACGCCACCGAGCGTACCTGGCTCGTTCCGCACTTCGAGAAGATGCTCTACGACAATGCGCGTCTCGTCGTCGCCTACCTCGACGGCTGGCAGGCCACCGGCCGCGAGGACTTCGCGGCCGTCGCGCGAAAGACGCTCGACTACGTTGCGCGCGAGATGAAGTCCCCGGAGGGCGCGTTCTTCTCCGCGACCGACGCGGACAGCCGCGCCCCCGGCGGGCACATGCACGAGGGCTGGTTCTTCACCTGGACGCCCGGCGAGATCCGAGAGGTGCTCGGTGACGATCGGGGGGAGGGGATCCTCGACTACTACGGCGTGAGCGAGGCGGGAAACTTCGAAGGGCGGAGCATCCTGCACGTGAGGGAGCCGCTGGCGTCGGTCGCGAAGAGGCTCGGCACCTCGGAAGAGGACCTGCGCCTGCAGTTCGATCTCGACCTGGCGCGGCTCTACGAGGCGCGTGCCGAACGCCCGCCGCCGCTGCTCGACGACAAGGTGCTGGCGGCCTGGAACGGGCTGATGATCTCCGCTTTCGCGCAGGCGGGCCTCGCGCTCGGCGAGCCGGACTACACCGCGACTGCGGCGACGGCGGCCGGCTTCGCGCTCGAGCGGATGCGGCAGGACGGCCGGCTGCGCCGCGTGTTCAAGGACGGGCGCGCCGACGGCGACGCGTTCCTCGACGACTACGCCTTCCTGATCGCGGGCCTGCTCGACCTGCACGAGGCCGACGGCCGGCGGCGCTGGCTCGAAGAGGCGATCGCGCTCCAGAAGGTGCAGGACGCGCACTACCTGGACGCGGCGGGCGGCGGCTACTTCACCACGGCCGACGACCAGGAGAAGCTGCTCGCGCGCGAGAAGCCGGACTTCGACGGGGCGGTTCCGGCCGGCGGCTCCGTCGCGTTCCTGAACCTGCTCCGGCTGCACGAGATCACGACGGAGCCCGCGTACCTGGAGCGCGCCGTGCAGACGCTCTCGGCCTTCCGCACGGTGATCGAGTCGCGCCCGACGGAGCTGGCGGTGATGCTCGAGGGCGTCGAGTACCTGCTCGACACGCCCAAACAGGTGATCCTGGTGGCGCCGGCGTCCGGCCCGGGTCCAGCGGAGCTGCTCGACCGGCTCCGCACGACCTACCTGCCGAACCGCATGCTGCTCTCGGTTCGCGAGGGCTCGCAGCTGCGCGAGAACGCGGAGCTGGTGCCGTTGGTGCGCGAGAAGGCCGCGCGCGGCGGCCGTCCCACGGCCTACGTCTGCGAGCGGCGCATCTGCGACCTGCCGACTTCCGACCCCGACGTCTTCTCTAAGCAGATCGGAAGGGTGGCGCCGCTCCAGTTCTAGGAGCGGCTCAGAACGTGACGCCGAACGCGCCGCGGAAGGCGAAGCCGAACACGAACGTGGCGGCGATGAAGATCCAGCCGGCGCTCGACAGGTCCAGGAACTCACCGCGTCCGCGCGGGTAGTCGAGCGACACCGCTCGCACGCCGGCCTCGGCCGGGAGCGGGCTCTCGAGCGGGTAGAGCAGCGTCCACGGGTCGCTGGCGCGCTGGATCCAGGGGGAGATGTGCGCGCCGTTGCCCTCGACGACGACGCGCTTGGTGACGGCGACGTCGCCCACGCGGACGCCGACGTCGTACTCCCCGGCGGCGTCGCCGCGGATCCTCCAGGCGATGCTGTGCCCGCCGTCGACGCGCAGCGGAGGCGTCTCGCGCACGAGGCCCGCGGGAAGGTCGAGCGAGACCGGCAGCGCGCTCGGCATCAGGCCGGGGTCGACCTGGACGGACAGGATGGCGGACTCGCCCGCGTGGAGGCTCCGCAGCGCGAAGCGCGCCTCGACCTGCGCGAGCAGCAGGACGAACGGCAGCGCCATCACGGCCATAGGCAGCAGCAGGGCGCCCAGGTAGCGAAGGTTGTACACGAGCAGGTTCCCCTGCGCGCGCATCGTCACGCCCATGTCGTCGCGATACAGCCAGAGCTCGAGCAGGTGAGCCTTGATGCGGTCCTTCGAACGGTCCAGGGTCTGCTGGTTCGAGAAGAACCGGAACGCCAGAAGCATGACCACCGTCGCCGGCAAGGCCATGACGCAGATCTGCACCGCCTCCGGCAGTCGAGAGAAGGGCCAGAGCAGCAGGTCGAAGAAGCCCGTGAAGGGCGCGTTGATCCAGGCGTACAAGCCGGTGCCTAGCTGATGTATCCCAGGCCGCGCAGCTTGTTGCGGATCTCCTCGTCGGAGTCCGCGTCCTCGAGGTCCGCGAGCTCCTTCTCGAGGGCATGCACGATGAACTCCTCGGGCGAGGAGTAGCCCGCCAGCGCCGCGTAGCGCTTGATCTTGGCGAGCAGCTCCTTGGGCAGCTTGACCTTGTCTCCACCGAACATCTCTTCTCCTTCTCCTGCTCCGGGTCGCGCGGGGGAGGCCTAGAAGACCGACTTGCCCTTCATCTGTGCGGGCGCGTCGACCGCGAACTCCGCCAGGATCGAGACCGGCATGTCGCGCAGGTCGGCCTCGCTCGCGGCGATCCGCTTGTTGGACAGCAGCACTCCGGGCACTGCGCGCGAGTCCATGCAGTGGTCTCCGCTCCACTCGCGGTCATTGTCCTCGAGCAGCAGCGCAGGGACCTTGCCGCTCGTCGTTCCCCACGACGCGCGGTAGCCGCGGGCGTACCCGACGAGCAGGTCCGGCGCGTTGTGCACGTGCGGACCGTGGTAGACGTCCTCGCGCAGGACGGCCTGCGTGACCACGGGCTTACCGTTCTCGGGATCGACCCACTCGTTCAGCTTCGCCGCGATCTCGCGCGCGAGCGCCAGGCGGTCGGTGCGCGCGACCGAGCCGTTGCGCTCGCGGCCGCGCACGTTCAGGTAGAGCGAGTTCAGGCCGATTGCGAAGGCCCGGGTGTTGCGCCAGTCGATGCCGGTCAGCCACTCGGCCTCGTCGCGCTTGTCCGGGTTCTTGAGCGTCAGGTAGCCGTTCTGCTCGAGCCAGGTGTTCAGGTTGGCCTGGCGGTTGAAGGGCGAGAAGCCGTGGTCCGACATGATGATCAGCGTCGTCTCGTCGTCGAGCTCGGCGCGGGCCCAGCCCACGATCTCGTCGAACTCCACGTAGGTCGTGCGCATGGCCTCGGTCAGGTTCGCCGGGCCCTCGGCGTCGTGGAATGGATGCTCGCCGTCCATCTGCCGCCACAGCATGTGCCCGCGCTGGTCGACGCTGGAGAAGTAGAAGAAGAGGAGGCCCCGCTTCTGCTCGTCCAGGTAACGGCGCAGCTCGTGCCGCAGCAGGCGGCGCCGCTCTTCGAGGACGAGCCCGGACTGCGCCAGGAACTCGCCCGGGTCGAGCACGTGCGCGGAGAGCGCCTTGGTATCCTCGGGCATCTCCTGGGTGTAGAACGGGCCCGCCGCTTCGCTCAGCTCCACGCTGTAGTCCTCGGGCGTCGAGATCGGCTGTGCGGGCTCGCGCGGATCGATGTTGACCGGGCTCACGTAGAGCCGGAAGTGCGGCCGGACCTGCTGCAGGTAGACACGCACCATGCCCTGGACGCCGACCAGGTACGGCACCATCTCGAAGTCCGTGCGCAGCCAGCCGCTCCACTCGCCCACGTTCAGCAGCGTCCGGTCGAGCCCCGTGTCGATCTCGGCCACGGGGTTCTCGGGGTCGATGCGGATCTCGATCTCGGCCGTGGCCCGCGGGGACTTCTCGATGAAGTCGTTCGGCGGCCCCTCGAGCTTCGCCACGACGCGGTGGTCGCGCACCAGCGCGCGCTGGATCACGCCGCCCGAGACGCGCCCCTTCTCGACGTCCGGATCGTTCGTCACGAACGTGAACGTCCCGGAGGTGCCGCGCAGGTCCGGCGTGCCCATGCCCGAAATCGCCTTGCCAGCGGTCTCTATGGGCGGGTAGTTCGCCGGCACGCGGAACATCGTCGTCGGGACGCCGTGCTCTTCGAGCACCTCGAAGAAGGCGACGCCGTCCCGGAGTTGCAGGGTCTTCGCGCCGGTCAGGTCCATGGGGATGCGCCAGCGGCCAACCGCCAGCGGGTCGCGCGCGGGCGGCTCGACCCGCGCCGTGGACATGTACGGGATGAGCGTCTTCCGGTTCAGCGCGATGAAGTCGAAGATGCCGTGCCCGCCCGGGTCCATGCCGGTCAGGAAGTTCGACCAGGCTACCGGGCTCTGCGGCGGGATGCTGGTGCCGAGCGGAATGAAGTGGCCCGGCTTCTTGAGCTTGGCGAAGTTCGGCAGCAGGCCCTCGTCGATGAACTGCTGCAGGAGCACCGGGTCGAGCCCGTCGATCCCCAGCACCACGACCCGGTGGTCGTCGCGCACGTCCGCGCGCGTCGCGCGGCCCCACGTCGTGGCGCCCAGCAACGCTGCAACGGCGAGCAGTACCACCACGGGCTGGAGCCGGATCCTCATGCCGAGGTGTCCACGTCGAGCACGTGGCCCGTCATGTAGTCCGGCGGGTCGACGCCGAACTGGGTCAGGATGGTCGGCGCCAGGTCCATGATTCCCGGGTCGTCGGCCGTGATCGGGCGCGTCGAGAAGAGCACCCCCGGGACCAGGCGCGGGTCGATGCAGTGGTCGCCGCTCCAGGCCTTCTCGTTGTCGGTGATCACCTGGCCGGTGATGCGCCCGACGGCGCCCTCCCAGGACGCGCGGTAGCCGCGGTTGTAGCCGACGATCAGGTCCGGGCCGTTGTCGCGGTAGGGCCCGGTCGGGTGCAGCTCGACGTTGTCGAAGATCTCGTTGATGGCGATCTCGTCCTCGGCGTCGTCGTGCAGCCCGCCCAGTCCGTCCATGATCTGCTTCTTCAGTTCCGCCGTCTCGGCGCCGGGCTCCACGATGCCCTGGGCCTCGCGGCCGCGCTGGTTCAGGTAGATGCCGCCCAGCCCGAACGCGTAGGCCTTGCTGCGGGTCCAGTCGACGCTGCGGAACCAGTCCGCGTTCGGATCGGCGTCGGGCTTCAGGTGGAGCAGTCCCTGGTCGCGGAGCCACGTGTTCAGGTTGACGCCGCGCCGGAACGACCCGAACCCGTGGTCCGAGATGACCATGAAGTGGTCGCCCTCGCGCATCCGCTCGCGGACGCGTCCGACCATCTCGTCGCAGCGCTTGTACATGTCGAGGATCACGTCGCGGTAGGCCTCGACGTCGCGGCCGCGGTTTGCCGGGTGGTCGTCCTCGAGGTAGCGGTAGAACATGTGCTGGAGCCGGTCGGTTCCGTCGAAGACGCAGGTCACGACGCCTTCGCGGGACTTGTCGAGCGCGTTGAAGAACATCTTCTCGCGCTCGTCGTGGTGGTCGAGCGTCTGCTGCAGGAACGCGTCCTCGTCGATCACGCCCTCGTTGAGCGCCCACGTGTCCTCGGCCAGTCCCAGCGTGGCGAACTGTCCGATCAGCTTCGACAGGTAGAACGAGTAATAGCTCGGGAACGAGATCGGCAGCGCGGGCTTCGCCGGGTCGATGTTGATGGGAGTCACGTAGATGCCCACGTGCTCGTCCATGCGCGTGACGTAGAAGCGCGCGATGCCGTGCACCTTGACGCCGAGTCCTGCGCGGAAGGTGAGGGGGATCCAGGGCGAGTACTCGCGCACGCCCAGGTCGAACTTCTTCCCCGCGATGCGCAGCCGCACGCGGCTCTTCGCGCGGTCCAGTTCGAGCTTGAACGGGATCTCCAGCGTGCCGCCCTCGGCGCGGAGCGAGTTCTCGGGGCCGGGCAGGACGGCGTGGATCTCGTCGTCCTCGACCTCGACCAGGTGGCGCTCACCGCCGGTGCCTTCGGGCGTCTCCTCGGTCTGGATGACCTGCTCCGGGTCGGTCGTGTAGTAGGTGAACGCGCCCTGCGTGCCGCGCAGGTCGGGGATGCACATGGCGGAGAGCAGGACGCCCGCGAACTTCTCCGGCGGAAAGGTGAGCGGCACGCGCAGGATGTTGCAGGGGATGCGGTGCTCTCCCAGGATGGTCCAGAACGCCTTGCTCTTGCGCATGTTGCGCACCGTCGCGCCGCCCAGCGGGATGACCCAGTTGCCGACCCGCAGCGTCCGCGACGGGCCCTCGACCGACGAGCTCGAGAGCTGGGGCATGTAGGTTCGCGTGTCGCGGTTCAGGAAGTCGAAGACGTTGTGCCGGGCTGGATCGACGCCGGTCATGAACGACGACCAGGCGACCGGTGAGATCGAGGGGTAGGTCGTCCGCAGCCGCGAGAAGCTGCCGTCCTGCGCCAGTGCGGCCAGGTTCGGGAGGTGTCCCTCGGCCATCCAGCGCTCGCAGAGTCCGGGGTCCAGGCCGTCGAGTCCCAGGATCACCATGCGCTTGACGCGCGCGCGGCGCAGCGCCTTGCGGCGGCGGAACGAACGCAGCAGGTAGCGGACGGGCCAGGTGACCAGCGAGAGCAGCGCGAGCGCGAATCCGATGAATACGGTCGCGACCGACCCCATGGCAAAGCCGGCGCCGGGCCCGACGTAGGCGTGCGCGACGCCCGGTTCCAGGACCACGGCCAGGGACAGAAGCAGGGCAGCGCCCAGGATCCACGACCTCTCCGCTCCACGCATCATCGCTCCTTCTCCGGCCGTCCCAGGTTCTGCTGCGACGCGGTCTGCTGGGGCAGGTAGCCCAGGTTGCGCAGCCGGGTGCGGATCGCCCGCAACTCGTCGCGGCTCAGCTCGTCGCCATCCCCGTTGCCGCGCTCGGCGACCAGGTCCCGGAGCACGTACACGATGAACTCCGTGGCCGAGCTGAAGCCGCTGTCGGCGATCGAGTCCCGGATGCGGTGGTAGAGCGCACGCGGGATCTTGATCGTGACGCGTGAATCCGGCATGGACCGCCTCCGGGCATCGGCAGGATCTTGGCACTCTGATCAGACTCCGAAATGGCTCTGATCGGAGCCATAGTCTACGATGGGCCGGGTGGAGAGGGCAAGCGGCAGACGAGACGGCGCCATCCTCGCGGCGGTCGCGCTGTTCTGTCTACTCCCCTTCGTCGGCAAGGCCTTCCACATCGACGATCCCATGTACATCTGGGCGGCCGAGCAGGTCGTGGCAGACCCCGCGGACTTCTACGGCTTCGACGTCAACTGGCACGGATTTTTCGAGCCGAACTGGATCGCGAACAAGAACCCGCCGCTGATCGGCTTCTGGCTCGCCGCGGTGTCGCTGGCCCTCGGCTGGAGTGAGGTCGCCCTGCACGTGGGGATGCTCATTCCGCTGGGGGCGCTGCTGCTCGCGGTCTACGGACTGGGCCGGCGCCTGACGCGCGAAGGGGCGCTCGGCAGCGGTCTCGCCCTGCTGGCCCTGCCGGTGGTGCTGGTCTCGGCGACCACCGTCATGTCCGACGTGCTCATGTTGTCGCTGTGGTGCGGGGCGACCTGGCTCTGGATGCGAGGCGTGGACTCGGGGCGCGTCGGGCCGCTGCTGGTGGCCGGGCTGCTGATGGGGCTGTGTCCGCTCGCCAAGTACTTCGGCATCGCGCTCCTGCCGCTGCTGGCCGCCTGGGCGCTCGCGCGCCGGGCGCCGCTGCGCCTCTGGGGGCCGCCGCTACTGGTCCCGCTCGCGATCGTCGGCGCCTACGAGATCTACATGCGCTCGCGGTACGGCTGGAGTCCGGTGCTCGACATCGGCACCTACGCGCTGACCTACGCACCGGGCCGCGCCCGCTACGGAGTGGTCGAGCGGGCGATCGTCGGGCTCTGCTTCCTGGGCGGCCTGACGCTGCCGGTGCTGTTCGCGGCGCCGCTGCTCTGGACCCGCCGGACGCTCGCGGCACTTGCCGCCGCGGGTGTGGCCGCGACGTTGCTCGCACCGGCGTTGGGCTCGCTCGGACGGCTGCCGCTCGTAGACGAGGCGGGCGCGCGCTGGGACCTGGCGCTGCACCTCGGGATCTTCGGCCTGGCGGGCGCGCACCTGCTGGTCCTCGGCGGGATCGACCTGTGGAGGCGGCGCGACGCCGACGCGCTGCTGCTCGTGCTCTGGCTCGGCGGTACCTGGTTCTTCGCCAGCTTCACGAACTGGACGGCGACGGCCCGCTCGTTGCTCCCGGCGGCGCCCGCCGCAGCGCTGCTGCTGGTGCGCGCGCTCGAGCGGTCGCCCGACCCGCGCCCCGTCGAGCGGAGACCGTGGCTGGCCGTGCCGCTCGCGCTCGGGCTGTGTGCCGGGCTGGTGGTGGCGGAGGCCGACGCGGCCCTCGCGAACGCGGCGCGCCGGGCGGCGCGCGAGATCACGCAGGTCTGGGCACCGCAGGCGCCTCGCGTGGTGTTCCAGGGAGCGTGGGGGTTCCAGCAGTACATGCAGCAGGCGGGTGCGGAGCGCCTGCACATCGACGGCATGCAGCTGCGGCCGGGCGACGTGATCGTCACGCCCGGCACCAACACGAACCTGGTCGAGCTGCCGAGCGAGATCCAGACGCTGCTCGAGGTGCGTCACTTCCCTTCGGGGCGCTTCGCCGCGACCCTGTCGCCCGAGCGCGGCGCCGGCTTCTACGCCTCGCTCTGGGGTCCGCTTCCCTTCGTGTTCGGTCCGGCTCCGCCGGAGCGGTACCGGGTGACGCGCGTGGTGGTGCCGTACCGAATCGCGCTCAGGCCGCCGCGGGTTTCCGAGCCACGACGATGAGCGTGCCGGCGCGTCCGGCCAGCCGGAAAGCGAGGCTCAGCGGAATCGCCATCGCCACGCCGATCGGAAGGAACGCCAGCATCGCCAGGCGGTAGGCCTGCGACAGGTCGCGGCGCACGTCGCGGTTGCTGCGGAGCGAGTCGTACAGCGAGTTGGAGCGCAGCCCGGCGCGGTTCAGCACCGTCTGCACCAGGCCGAACGGGTCCATCTCCCACTGGCCGGTGCGGCAGGTCTCGATCTCGAAGCCGGCGTCGCGCAGCAGGCGGGTCAGCGTCTGCGGCGTGAACTGGAACACGTGGCGCGGCAGGTCGAGGTGGAACCAGTCCTCGCCGCCGAAGCGCGCCTGCACCGAGGCGTAGTTCGGCACGGCGAGGACGAGTGCGCCTCCCGGCACGAGCGACTCGCGGGCGGCGGCGAGCGCGGCCGCGGGCTGCTGGTCGTGCTCGAGCACGTGCCAGATCGAGATCACGTCGAAGGAGGCGGGAGGGTAGCGGCCCGGGCGGAACTCCCCGACGTCGACGGTCACGTCGGGATACGCGTTCGCCGCCGTCGACTCGCTGAGCTCGGTGCCGCGGACCTCGTGCCCGCGGCGTCCCATCAGCTGCAGGAACAGCCCGCGTCCGCAGCCCACGTCGAGCACGCGTCCCGGGCCGTCGAGCAGGCGTTCCCGCACCAGCCACTCGAAGGGCCCGTGGAAGCGCCGCGTCGGCCGCGCGTAGGCGGCGGCCTGCGCCGCGTCCAGGTCCTGCTTGCTGCGCCCGTACTTCTGGAACACCAGCCCGCACTTCTCGCAGCGCACGAGGGGGTAGTCCCGGGCCGGCCCGGTCGGGTCGCGGAAGACGTCGCCGGTCTCGCTGTCGCCGCAGATCGCGCACTCGACGAGGGCCGCCCGCTCCCGCTGCTCGCTCATGGCCGCACACTATACGGGAGCCGCGCTCGACTTGACGCTCGGAGTGGGGGACGATCCGCCCATGCGCAGGGATGTCGCAGCGGCGGTCGCCGTTCTCGCGATCGCGGCCGCAGGTCTGGTGGTCTGGCGGGTCGTCGGGCCGCCGCCGGTGGGCCCCGAAGCGGTGGGCTCGGAAGCGGCGGCCGACGTCGGGGCGGCGAGCCGGCCCGGGGACGGGCTGCCCGAGCAGCTGGCGGAGCTCAGGCAACTTCTCGAGGACGAGCGCGAGGCTCGCCTGCAGCTGACGGCCCGAGTCGAGCGGCTCGGCGACCGGCTCGCCGCGCGCGACGCGCCCGAAGGCGCGGACCCGGAAGACGGCGCGCAGGTGACCGTGGTCGGTGGAGACGCAGCCAACGCGCAGGCACCGGACGACGCGCCGCGGGGAGCCTTCGACACGCGCAAGCTGGTCGCGGCCGGACTCACGCCGAGCGAGGCCGTCTGGCTGCACGAGAGGTGGGAGCAGCGCCAACTGGCCGACCTGTACCTGGCCGACCTGGCCGCGCGCGAGCGCTGGGGGTTCCGCAGGCTCGCGCGCGAGCGCGAAGCCACGCGGAGCGCGCTGCGGGACGAGATCGGGCTCGGCATGTACGACGCCATGCTCTACGCCGCCGGCGAACACAACCGCGTCTCGGTGCGCGACGTGTATTCCGGTTCCGCCGCCGACAGCGCCGGCGTGCGCGTCGGCGACTACATCGTCCGCTACGCGAACTCCGCCGTGTTCGGCGTCGAGGACCTGCGCCGGCTCACGCGCGAAGGGGAAGCCGGCGAATTCGTGTCGATCGAGGTCGAGCGAGGCGGTGGCGTCGATCGACTCCAGATCGAGCGCGGGCCCCTCGGCGTCCTGCTGGGGCGCGAACGCGTCGAGCCCGGGATCCAGTGAGGGCGGGCGGGGGCCGCTGGAATCCCGCGCGGCTGCGGCATACCCTGCGCGCCGGGCCGCGCGCCGCCGGATTCCTCGGCGGTCGCTTCTGATCGGCGGCCGCTTGTTTCTTGAAGGGGAGCCGGCGTTGAACGAGACATGTGCGGGGCGCTGGGCCGGCCGGGCCCCTGGCCTGTTGACGGGCCTGCTGACGCTCCTGCTGACCGTGGGCCTGACCGGCTGCGGCTGGACGCCTCCGGGACGCGTGCTCGTGATCGGGATCGACGGCGCGACCATGCGGCTGGCGGGACGCCTGCTCGAGCAGGGACGGCTGCCCAACCTGGCTCGGATCGCGGAGGCCGGCGCGTCCGGTGAGCTCAAGAGCTTCCGACCGCTCTTCTCGCCGCGCATCTGGACGACGATCGCCACGGGTAAGACGCCGGCCAAGCACGGCATCGCGGGCTTCACCTTTCGCGACGACGACGACGAGCAGCATCTCTACCTGAGCGTGCACCGCGAGAGCGCCGCGCTCTGGAACATCGTGTCCGACGCCGGCGGGATGGTGGGCGTGGTCAACTGGTGGAACACGTACCCGCCCGAGATCGTGCGCGGCGTGCTGGTCTCGGACCACGCCAAGCCGCAGCGGGTCGCCGAGCTTTCGAAGTTGACGGGAGTCGACGCGGAGGAAGACGGCGGCTCGCCGGTCTTCCCGCCGCAGTGGCGCGCCCGCGTCGCCGCGGCGTACGACGCGACCGACGCGCTGACGGACTTCGCGAACCCGTTCGAGGGCGACCACGGGCTGGCGCGCTGGATGCGCGCCGGGGTGCTGGCCAAGCGGTTCTACGAGGACGAGGCCGCGGTGCGCGTCGCGCTCGAGATCGAGCGCGAGATCCGGCCCGACCTGATGATGGTCTTCCTGCCGGGGATCGACCGGGTCTCCCATCACCTGTGGGGCACCCTCGTGCCCGAGGAGCTCTACCCGACGGCGCTCCGCCCGACGCCGAGCCAGCGGGAGGCCGGTGCGAACGCGCTGCGTGGCTACTACGCGTACACCGACGCGTTGATCGGCCGGCTCCTCGAGCCGTACGGACCCGACGACCTGGTGATGGTCGTGTCGGACCACGGGTTCGAGCCCGGACTTCACCTGGGCACGCTCACGGGCATCCACGACAGCACGATGGCCGAAGACGGCGTCCTGTTCATGAGCGGACCCGGCGTGTCGGCGGGGACCGATACGAAGGGCGTGACCGTGAACGACATCACGCCCACGGTGCTCGCGTGGCTCGGGCTGCCGCTCGGCGAGGATATGGACGGGACGGTCGTCCCCTTCCTGGAGCACGAGCCGATCGAACTGATTCCCACGCACGACGTCAGAGCCATCGAGTACCTGGACACGGTGCCGTCCGGGAGCGAAGCCGAGATCCTCGAGCAGCTTCGCGACCTCGGGTACATCGAGTAGGCGGCGCGCTCGACTCTCCAGCGCAGCGCGTCCGCGGGGGACAGGCAATTGGCACGACGGACAGGCGTTTCCGGGATCGGCGCCGCGGACGCGGGGGTATAGTCGCGCCCATGGCGGGGATGGGAGAGAGGGCGACGGTCCGGCTCATGGCGCTCGTGCGCCACGCCGCGTTCGCTCCGGTCGCGTGGGGACTGGCGGCCCTCTTCTCGGGCTCGATCGTCTTCGCGCTCGAGCCGAGCGTGCTCGAAGAGGGCCAGTTGGTGCACGTGGCCCAGCGCATGGCCGCGGGCGAGCACCTGTACCGCGACATCGTCTACTACACGGGGCCGCTTCCCTTCGAGTTGCTGGCGTTTCTCTACCGCATCTTCGGCGACCACGTGATGGTCGGGCGGCTCGCCATGCTGCCGTTCATGGGGCTCGCGGCCGGCTGCTCGTTCACTCTGGCGCGCCAGGCGGGCGCGGGGACGCTGGCGCATGCGGTGGGTGCGGTGTGGGCCGCCGCGCCGGTCGTCCTGTTTCCGATGCTCTCGATCTTCTTCTACACGAACCTGGCGTTCTACCTGGTTCCGGTAGCGTGCCTTGCCGCGCTGCGCGGGCGCGAAGCCACGTCGTGGGCGATCACCACTGGAGTGCTGATCGCCGCGGTCGCGCTCTGCAAGCAGACCTTCGGCGTCGCGCTGGCGGTGTCGCTGCTCGCCGCGGTGGCGGCGACCGCCCCGGCGGGCAGGCGTGTGCGCGCACTGGCCGCGATCGCCGCGGGGGGCGCGTCGGCGGCGCTCGTCTGCGTGGCGGTGTACGCGCTGCGCGGCGACCTGTCGGTGTTCGTGTACTCGCTGGCGGCGCTGCCCTTCGAGCTGGAGGGCAGCTTCTTCGCTCCGTACATGAACTTCTGGCCGATCGGAAAGCTGACGCCGGAGCTCCGCGCGAACGCTCCGCTCTACCTTCCCACCTGGATCTACCTGCGCACGGGAATCCTGGTCGAGCCGACCTGGCTCGCCGTGGCGTTCACGCAGTTGCTCTACGCGTCGCCCTTCCTGGCGATACTCGCTTCGCTCGCGCTCGCCGTGCGGCGCGGCGTCTCCCCTGCGGTGTGGATCCACCTGGCCGGCCTCGTCACGATGGCGACCAACCTGTACCCGCGCGGCGATTGGGGACACCTGGTCTTCGTACTGCCTTCGGCCGCGACGCAGCTGCTGTTCCTGCTCCCGGTGCGCGCGGACTCGCCCTGGGGAGTGCGCGTACTGCGCGCGGTGGCATCCGGCGTGGCCTGCTTCGCCCTGTACACGCTCGTCGTCGTGGTCGGGACGTGGGTCAACACGCTGGCACGCACGCCGACCTTCGGTCCCGAGATCCCCCTGCGTCCGGTCACGCCGTCGACCCGCATGAAGTCGATCCCCAGGGTGATCCACTACCTGCGCAACCGCGTGTACCCGGGCGAGCCGATCTTCGTCGCGCGGCAGGAGCCACTCATCTACGTCGCGACCGGCACCACCAACCCGACTCCGTACACCGGCGTGGTCATGGGAATCCGCGAGCGGCAGCAGCGCGAGATCGTCGCCGCGCTCGAGCCGACGCGCTTCGTCGTCATGAGCGACATCGACCAGCCGCTCTACGCCTACTACTCCGACGAGCTTCCCGAGGTGCAGCGGTACCTGGAGCGGCACTTCCGCGTTCCGGCGGACTTCGAGGTAGACGACCTGAGCTGGATCCAGGTCGGAGCGCGCGGTCCCGACCTGGGAGTGACGGCGATCGACTTCATCGACGCGCGCGCCGACGCCCGGTTCTGGCGCCGTGGCCGCGACGGCCGCATGCGCGCGGCGGCCGCGACGCCGATCAAGCTGCCCTCGCGCCAGTTCCGGCGGCTGTTCGCGATCGAGTTGGGCGAGCGCGGCGGCGGCGCGGACTTCCGCGTCGATGTTCCACCCCAGGCCCTGTTCCAGGCGGACACGGGGATGGCCGCCGTGATCTCGATGTCCGAGCTGCACGAGCATCCCGGTGGCGCGCGGCACGCGCTGTCGATCTCGTTCGACGGGCGACAGTTCGAGACACTGCGTACCACGCGCGTCGCCGACCGCAGTCCGCGATCGGCGCTTCGCTGGCAGCCGTTCTTCGTCGACCTGTCGCCGTACGCCGGGCGCACGGTCACCTTGAGGCTCGAGTTGATCGCCGACGCACCGCTCCCCGAGGGCGCGCTCGCCTGGTTCGGCAGTCCCCGCGTCGCCACTCCGCCACCGGGCGGGGGAGCGCAGACCCCGTGACGTGCCTACACTACCCGCCCGAGGAGGGTCCGTGAGTCGCGTCTTCGTCGTCATCCCGACGTTCAACGAAGTGGAGAACCTTCCGCTGCTGATCCCCGAAGTGCTCGCGCAGGACGAGCGCATCGAGATCCTGGTGGTCGACGACCGCTCGCCGGACGGGACGGGAAAGGTCGCGGACGAGTTCGCCGCGAAAGACCCGCGCGTGCACGTGCTGCACCGCGAGCGCAAGTCGGGACTCGGCGGAGCCTACCGTGCGGGTCTTCGCAAGGCGCTCGACCTGGGCGCCGACCTTCTCGTCACCATGGACTGTGACTTCTCGCATCCGCCGGAGACGCTGAAGATATTCCTCGAGGAGATCGAGGACCACGACGTGGTGATGGGCTCGCGTTACATCCACGGGATCACCGTGGTCAACTGGCCGATCGAGCGCATCCTCATCAGCTACTACGGCAACGTCTACGTGCGCTGGTTCACCGGCCTCCCCATCCGCGACACGACGGGCGGCTTCCGCATCGTGCGGCGGGCGCTGCTCGAGCAGGCGGGCTTCGAGCGCATCCACGCCGACGGCTACGCCTTCCAGATCGAGCTCAACTACCGCTTCGTGCGCTGCGGTGCGCGGTTCAAGGAGATCCCGTTCTTCTTCCTCGACCGGACCCGCGGGGAGTCCAAGCTCAACCTGCGCATCGCCCTCGAGGCGCTGTGGGTGGCGCCGTGGCTGCGCATTGCCGACTGGCTGGGCCGGCTCTGAGCGGATGTCCTCACGCGGCCGGATCCTGATCCTCAACGAGCGCGATCCCGAGCACCCCCGTTCCGGGGGCGTCGAGTCGCACATCGCCGAGGTCTCGCGCCGGATGGTCGAGATGGGATACGAGATCACTCTGCTCGCCTCCGGGTTCGCCGGTGCCGCGCCGCGCGCGCGCATCGCCGGAATGGACGTGCGCAGGCTCGGTCCGCTGGCTTCCTATTATCCGCGCGTGGTCTGGCACTGCCGACGCGAGACCGCCCGGGGGAACTTCGATGTGGTCGTCGAGCACCTGTGCAAGGTCCCGTTCTGCTCGGCGTTGTACTCGGCGGTCCCCGTGCTCGCGGTCAACCACCATCTCTTCGGAGCCAGCGCGTTCCTGCAGGTGGCCTGGCCGATCGCCGCCGGAGTGGTCGCGATCGAGAGCCTGATCCCGCGCGTGTATCGCGACGTGCCGTTCCTGGCGGTGTCGCCGAGTTCGCGCGACGACCTGGTGGCGCGCGGGATTCCGGCGGAGCATATCGGCCTCGTCTACAACGGCGTGGACATCCCCGAGCGCGAGCTGCTCCCGGCCGGGGAGCGCCCGTGCCGCGTCGCGTACTTCGGTCGTCTCGAGGCCTACAAGCGAGTCGACCTATTCCTGCGAGCGATGGCTTCGCTCGCGCCCCGGTTCGACGACCTCGAGGTCGTCGTCATCGGGCGGGGACAGGCCCAGCCGCGTCTGGAGCGCCTGGCGCGTGAGCTCGGCATTGCCGGACGCACGCGGTTCACGGGCTTCGCGCCCGACGACGAGCGCGACGAACTGCTGTCGGGGTCGCGCGTCTGCGTGTGCCCTTCGGTCAAGGAGGGCTGGGGGATCACCGTCGTCGAGGCGAACGCGCTCGGTACTCCCGCCGTCGTGACCAAGGCGCCCGGACTCGTCGACGCCGTGCGCGACGGCGAGACCGGGTTGCTCGTGCCCGACGTGGCGCCGGACGAGTTCGTCCGCGGCATCGCGAACGCCGTGGCGCGATTGCTCGAAGACGACGCGCTCGCCGACCGCCTGTCGCAGGGCGCGCGGAGCTGGGCGCGCCGGTTCACCTGGGACGAGGCGGCGGAGCGCATGGCAGAGGCGGTCGACGCACGGCTCGCACGCGGCGAGGCCGCTTGAGCCGCGCCGGCGGCGAGGGCCGCGTGGGACGGATGGGGACGCTCTCCGCCGCGGCACTCCTGGCGGGGGTCGGCGTTGCGATGCGTCTCAGCAACGCGCGGTTCTACCCGACCAACTGGGGCTTCGACGCGAAGTTCAACTGGGAGTACATCGCCGCCCTGCGCGAGTCGTGGGCGCTCCGCGCGCCGGACACGCTCTGGGCGACCTCGCACCCGCCGCTCTACTACTACCTGGCGTCGGCGATCGACTCGCTCGCGGGCCAGCCCGCCATTCCTTCGGCCGTGACGTGGATCCGCCTGGCCGGCGTGGCCGCCGGCCTGTTGACCGTCGCGCTGGCGGTGCGCCTCGTGCAGCGGATCGACCCGGGCAACTCGCGGCGCGCGCTGTTCGCCGCCGCGCTGCTGCTCTTCCTGCCGGCGCACGTGTACATGAGCGCGATGCTGAACGAGGAGATCGTGGTAGCGGCGTTCACGTCGGTCGCGATCTTCGTCACCGCCGGCGTGGTGCTCGATCCGGCGGCCCCGCGCAAGGAACTGTGGCGCGCGGCGGCCATCGGCGTCGCCGCGGGACTCGCCTGGCTGACCAAGCTGACGGGCGTGCTCGCCGTCGCCGCCGCGGTGCTGACGTACGTCTGGCTCGGCTGGCGGCGCGACGGCTGGAAGAACGCGGCCGCGCGCATCGCCGTGCTCTCGCTGGCCGCGCTGGCGACCGGCGGCTGGTACTACCTGCACAACCTGTGGGTGTACGGCTACCTGTACCCGTTCGGCCTGCCGGCGCACGAGTTGATGTTCCAGATGCCGCCGGGCTCGCGCGGCATTCTCGACTACGTGTACGTGCCCGTCGCGACCTGGACCGACCCTCAGTTGTTGTCGCCGGACCTGCTGCACTCCGTCTGGGGCAGCACCTACGCCAGCGTCTGGTACGACGGCCACCGCTTCTTTCTCCCGCGCAGTGGCGCCGGACAGCAGGTCTGGGGCACGCGCCTGATGGTGCTCGCGCTGCTGCCGACGGCGGCCTTCGTCGCCGGGGGACTGCGCTCGGCGTTCCGCCTCGCCCGCGACGTACGCGGCTCCGTCTCGGCGCGTCAGGCGTCGGACGGGGCGTCGCGCGGGGCGTCAGGCGGGGAGGCCGCGGCCGCGGCGGACGTGCCCCTGCTCGCCCTGACGGCACTCACCCTGGCGGGCTACGTGCTGTTCACCTTCCGCAATCCGTGGTTCGCGTCGGTCAAGGGGTCCTACCTGCTCGGGCTCTCGCTTCCCTTCGCGTGCTGGGCGAGCGACGCGCTCGATCGCTGGTCAAGAGGTCACTGGTCGCGCAGCGTGGCCGTGTGGACGGGCATGGGCCTGCTGATCGCGAGCGTGGCCTTCGTGTTCACCTGGGGGCTGATCCTCAAGAAGGCCGAGGTTCCGGGTCTCGCCTGGTCGCCGGTGATGCCATGAAGGGCCTGCGCAGGATTCTGCAGTGGGGCGTGCCGGTGGCGGTCAGCGTGGCCGTGCTGGCGCTGCTGCTCGGCCGCGACGACATCGACCTGCTGGGCGTGCTGGGGTCGATCCGTCCCTCGGTGACGAAGACGCTGGTGCCCGCGTTCCTGGTCTACGGGGCCGTCAGTCTGTGGATCGAGGCGATCTCGCTGGTGCGGATGTCCGGAGCCCCGCGCGACGTGTTCTCGCTGGCGACGGCGGCTCGCGTCAAGGCCGCGAGCTACCTGGCCTACACCGCGCACTACACGCTCGGCGTCGGGGCGCTCACCGTGCTGTTGCGCCGCCGCGCTGGCCTCTCGCTCGGCGACTCGGCCGGCGTCGTGTTGCTGATCGCCTTCTACGATCTGGGCGTCGCGCTCATCCTGGTCACCGTCGGAGCGATGATGCTCGGCGCCGACACACCGGGAGTGCGGGCGGGGCTCGTCGCGGGTGCAGGAGTCGCCATCGTGGCGGGCTTCGCGTTCCTGCGCGCGCCCTTCGACCTGGGTCCGCTCGAGCGCATCCGTTCGCTGTCGATCTTCGGGGCGGTCCGCACCGCCCGCGTGCGCGCGCTCATCGAACTCGGGCTGCTGCGCGTCGTGTTCTCGTTCACGTTCGTCGGGCTGATCGGAGCGGGGCTCCATGCCTTCGGCATCCAGGTGCCGCCGGCCGAGCTGATCGTCAACACGCTGCTCGTGGCGCTGGTCGCGGCGCTGCCGATCGCGGTCGCGGGGATCGGTACCGGGAACGCCGCGTTCGTGTACGCGTTCCGCGCGTACGGTGACCCCCAGACCCTGCTCGCCTGCAGCCTCGCGGTCGCGGCCGGCATGATCGTCCTGCGTGCGGGCATCGGCCTGGTCTTCGCGCGCGAGTTCGCGCGCGAGGCGATCGAGGCGGTGCGTCGCGGCGAGGCCGAGCACGAGTGAGCGACCTGACCTTCACCGGCGAGCGGCTGCACGAAGACGACGCGCTCTTCGGCGTGGACCTGGCGCAGCACCGCGCCGCGTACCGCTTCGTGCTCGAGCGAGCCGACGGAGGCCGCGTGCTGGAGCTGGGATCGGGCACCGGCTACGGGGCGGCCGAGCTGGCGCAGGGGGGACTCGGCGTCGTGGCCGTCGACCGCGTGGCCCCGCTGGCCGCCGCGCGCTCCGCCGGCGTGCGCTTCGTTCGCGCCGACCTGAACGCGCTCCCGCTGCGCGCCGACAGCTTCGACCGCGTCGTGAGCTTCCAGGTGATCGAGCACCTGGATGACCCGATGGTCTACCTGGCCTCGATGGCGCGCCTGCTGACCCCCGGCGGCGAGGCGATCGTCACCACGCCGAACGTGCTCACGTCTCTCGGCGTGAACCCCTACCACGTTCACGAGTACCGGGCCGACGAGCTCGGGCGCCTGCTCGGCGCCTTCTTCGAACAGGTCGAGATCCGCGGCGTGGGCGCGACCGAGCCCGTGCGGCGCTACCTGGAGGCGCGTAGCGTGCGCATCCGCCGCATCATGCGCATCGATCCGCTGGGCGTCCGCAACCTGCTGCCGCGCGCGTGGATCGAGCGGCTCTTCGCCTGGTTCGCCGTCGTCGTCCGGCGTGGCGTGCAACGCGACGACGCCATGCCCGAGGTGACGTGGCGCGACTTCCCCATCTCCCGAGCGGAAATCGAGGGGGAGGGCGCGTCCGACGACTGCGTCGACCTGCTCGCCGTCTGCCGCCGGCCGCGTTCGCTCAGTTGACGGTCTGCCGCGTCCGGTAGCGGCCGTCGCGGAACTCGCCGAAGTACTCGTCCACCTGCGGGTGAGTCACTGGCTGGTCGCTCTCGTCGCGTTCCAGGTGCCGCTCCGCCACGTAGGTCATGTGGTCGGCCTCGTGGACCAGTACGTGGTACCAAGGCTGGTCGCGCGGGGGCCGGGAGCGCGCCACCTGCTCGTACCACTCGTCGCTCAGCTGGAAGGTCGCGTCGACGTCGACGACCACACCGCGGTACTCGAAGCGCTTGTGCCGGACGAGCTGACCGGGCGCAAACCGAGCCTCGCTCACGAGCGGGACGGGTCCAGCATGATCTTGGCGTGCAGGTCCGGCTTCTCCAGTTCGACGAACGCGCTGCTGACCCCGCTCATCCCGACCCGGCCGGTGATCAGTGGCGTCACGTCGTACACGCCCTCGGCGATGCGCCGGAGCGTCTCGCTGAACTCGGCCGGCGTGTAGCCGAGTACGAACTGCACGTTCAGCTCCTTGGCGATCGCCGTGATGGGGCGATAGGTGTCGTCCTCGGGGCAGATGCCGACCGCGACGATCCGCGCCTCGCGCGGCGCGGCGCTGATCAGCTTCTGGAACATGCCGTGGACCCCGGTGCACTCGAAGATCACCGCGGGCCGCGTCCCCGCGGTCTGCTTCCAGACCTCGAGCGGTGCGTGCAGGGCAGCGTCGACGACGACGTGCGCGCCGAGCTTCTCGGCCAGCTCGCGGCGCAGGGGAGAGAAGTCCGCGGCGACGATCGGCTCCGCGCCGGCCTGTTGCAGCGCCGCGATCACTGCGAGCCCGGCCGGTCCGCAGCCGACCACGAGCGGTGCGTCGCGCTCGTCGAGACGCGCCTTGGCGACCGCGTGGACTCCGGACGCCATCGGCTCCGTCATGGCCGCGAGCTCGGAGCCGAGTCCGCCGGGCACTTCGACCGCCAGCGGCTCCGACAGCACCATCAGCTCGCCGTAACCGCCGGTGACCTGGTTGCTGAGACCGATCGGCGCGATCATTCCGGGGCGCATGATCGCCGGCATCGAGACGACGCGCGTCCCGGTGCGCAGGCGCCGCGCCGTCCCCGGTCCGTAGTCCACGATCTCGGCGCAGAACTCGTGTCCCAGCACCAGGTCGAGCGCCGGATCGAGCGCGCGCGCGTTTCCCCAGTCCTCGACCTGGTCCACCCAGGCCTGGGCGTCCCGGACGGTGTCGATGTCGGCGCTGCAGATCCCGCAGGCCAGCGTGCGCACGAGGATCTCGCCCGGGCCCGGCTCGGGGTCGGGGAGCCGGTCGATCACCAGCTCGGAGTTGCGCATCACCACCGCCCGCATCGACGCAATGCTGAACCTAGACCGCAGTCCTGCCAAGCAGTTTGCCGGTTGTATCACGGTGTGATACATCGAATCACATGGATAACGAGAAGTTCGACCAGTGGGCAGAGGAGCGGCGGCACCGTCGGGCCGAGCGGGACGCCCGGCGAGCCGGCCGCAGGGACGAGGCGCGGGACCCGGAGGGTCCGGCGCGCAAGCGCCGCGGCGGGGCGGGGGACCGCAAGGAGCGGGTCCTCCACACGCGCATCTCGGACCAGCTGGACGACTCCCTCAAGCGCGCGGCCGACGAGATGCGCGTGCCGGTCTCGAACCTGGTACGCAACGTCCTCGAGGACGTGTTCACCGTCGTAGAGACGGTGACCGAGAACGTCGGCGACCTGGTCAGCGACCTGATGGACGAGTCCGACGGCGTGCGGGATCGCCTGGGCCGCAGGCGGCGGCGCTGGGCGGAGCGCGACGTGTCACCCGACCCCCCCGACGACAAGGCGCGCCGCGCTGCGGAGCGCGAGGTCAACGAGTTGCTCGAGGAGGACCGCGACCACCCGGAGTTCGAGCACGTGCTCGGCTGGCAGCCGTTCGTGCTGAACGCCGCACAGCAGTGCGCCGACTGTGGACGCGACCTGATCCGCGGTGACCGGGCGTTCCTGGGCCACGCGACTCAGGGCGAGGCCCCGTACCTGTGCACCGAGTGCCTGGGCGCCCGCGGCTAGCGCAGACGAACGGGTGGGCTCAGCCGGAGATCTGCTCCCGTAGCGCGGCTTCGAACGCGTCGACGTCGAAGCCCCAAGGCCCCATCTCGGAGCGGTAGGTGATGACGCCGTCGCGGCCGATCACGTACAGGCGCTCGGGCAGCGCCACGTAGGCGGTATCGACCTGGTTGGTCATGTCGTCGAGCAGCGTCGGCATGGCCAGGTCGAGACTCAGCACGCAGGCCTCGGCGACCTCGGCGCGTTCGTTGACGGTGGTCGGCTGCGAGAAGATCACCTTCTGGTCGATGTTCATCAGCACCTGCCAGCCGTCGCTCGGGTGCGCCTCCTGGATGTAGACGCAGTAGATCTCGACCTGCTCGCCGTACTGCCGGTAGATCTCGTTCAGGCGGCCCGCCTGAATCCGGAACGGGGGTCAGGTGTAGGAGCCGAAGATCAGCCCGACGGGGCGGCCGCGCAGCGACGACAGTCGCAGGCTCGCGCCAGTCCGCGCCCCCTTGGGCGAGAGTCGCTCGATCTCGAAGTCCGGGGCCTCGCTTCCGACGGCAGGTACGCCCTTCTCCCGCTCGATCATCTGGTCGCGCATCTTCTCGAAGTCTTCCTTCGTCGCCATTTCGCTTCTCCAAGCAATCCGTCGTGCGTCATCATATCCCAGCGTCAGCAAGGCCGCTGATTGACGCCCCCAGGGGGCATGGCTACGCTGCGCGCCGCGTCCCCATCGTCTAGCCTGGCCCAGGACCCTGGCCTTTCACGCCAGTAACGCGGGTTCGAATCCCGCTGGGGACGCCACGCCGCTATCGGCCCTCGACGGTGATGCCCTTCACCAGTAGCCAGAGCGCCAGCGACAACTCGGCCAGCAGGATCGGGAGCAGGATCGTGGGGTTGATCAGCTTCCAGAAGCCGGGCGAGACGATCAGCGCCACCGTGTTCACGACGTAGCAGATTCCAGCGAGGATCATCATCGCACCAATCGCGCGGGGCACGAGTCGCGAGCGCAGGATGAGCGCCCCGATCAGGACGCAGAAGCCCGCGAACAGCAGCAGCGAGAAGCCGAAGCCGGTCGCGAAGAGCCGAGTCGCCAGGTAGATCAGGGACGGAGCGTCCTCGAGCGCGGCGAGAGTCGTGCCGTGCTCGCTAAAGACGAGCGGCACGTAGAGGTAGACGAGAGCCACCGCCTCGACCGTCACGCCGGCGACGCCGAACACGAGCGCGAGGCGCGCGAGCGTCGGCTCGATCGACCGGAAGAAGCCGGAGACGATCACGTTCACCGTCAGGGCGGGAACGAGGTAGAGCAGATGCACCGCGAGCCCGAGTCGCCAGAGCGTCTCGTTCTCGAGGATCGCGCGAGCCGTCGCCGCGGCGTCGCCCGGGACGATCAGGGCTCCCCTGACCATGACTTCGGCGAAGAGACCTCCGGCGATCACGGCCAGATAGCAGAGCCCGGCCCCTACCCAGTCGTTGTGCATGGTCGCACGCCGGCTCAAGCTCTGGATTGACGCCGCCGATCGAATGCGGCCTCAGGGGCCGCCTGCGGCGATTCGGAATGCTCCGGACAGGCTGCGACCCCGTCGCGGGCCTCAGGTCGAGCGGCGCAGGGCGATGGCCACGGCGATTCCGGTGAGCAGGACGCCGACCACGAACGGGGTCTCCCAGCCGACGTCCACCAGCGCGGGGAAGACGGCTTCGAAGGCGTCGTCGAAGCTGTTGTTGGCGGCGTGCAGCAGGATGACAGGGACGAGGCTTCGGCGCGTGCGCAGGAAGAGCCAGGTAAAGACGACGCTGTAGGCGAGCGTCGCGAGCAGGAACGCGATGACCGCTACGGGCGGGCGTCCGATCAGGATGGGCAGGTGCCAGAGCCCCCAGAAGAGTCCGAGCCAGAGGCTCGCGCGGAGTGGCGCGTGCCGGTCGAGCAGGCGGGGCAGGGCGAAGCCGCGCAGCCCGAGCTCTTCGCCCAGGCCGCCGCGAGTGAGCGCGTAGAACAGCAGGCCCGCGTGGGGACTGAGCAGCAGCGTCCAGACGAGCGTGGGCGAGAACGTCGCGCTCGCGGCGATCGCGGGGTCGCCGAGTGCCGTCACCACGACGGACAGTGCGTAGAGTCCGAGCGGCAGTCCCAGCGCGAACGCGTAGCCGCGCCAGCTGACGCGGAACCGGACCAGCCGCGCACCCAGCTCGCGTAGCCCGGACACGCCGGCCGTCGCCGCGATCGCGACGACTCCCGCGATCGAGAACGCGAAGTCCGCCGCGCGGCTCAATGCGTACACGAGCGCGCGCGGCACCACGAGCTGGTCGGCGTAGGGCGCGAGACCCCACACCTCCGCCAGGTCGTTCAGCTCGCTCCAGCTGTCGAAGCCGGAGCTTGCGGCGATCGCGGACAGTCCCCACGCGGAGCCGTACGCGATGGCGAACGCGCCGGCGAAGAAGGCGGCGAGGGGGCGGTCGACGCGCAATCAGCGACGCGGCAGGCCGAGCACCCGCTCCGAGATGATGTTGCGCTGGATCTCGCTCGTTCCGCGCGCGATCGAGAAGCGCTTGGAGTTGAGCTCGCCGAACTGCCAGCGCCCTCGGTCGCGCGCGTGCGGGCTGGTCGCGACGAGTTGGCCGAACGCGCCCTGCAGGTCGACGCCGAGCTGCCAGAAACGCTGGTCGAGCTCGGACCAGTAGAGCTTCTGGATGCTGGACTCGGGTCCCGGTGCGTCGCCGCGCGAGAGCGCCGTCAACTGGCGCAGGGAGCTCAGCCGCAGCACTTCGATCTCGATCGCCAGCTGTGCGAGCCGGTCGCGCAGCTTCGCGGTGCCGGGCCCGGCGTGCGCGCGCACGGCCTCGAACAGGTCGCCGAGCTTTCGCCGGTAGCCCGCGTACTGCGACAGCGTGTTCGCGCCGCGCTCGTAGCCGAGCACGGTGTTGGCGATGCGCCAGCCCTGCGTCGGCGCGCCGACCAGGTTCGAGGCAGGAACCTCGACGTCGGTAAAGAACACCTCGTTGAACTCCGACACGCCCGTGATCTGAACGATCGGCCGGACGTCGATGCCCGGCGTGCGCATGTCGATCAGCAGGAAGCCGATG
>JAFDDB010000087.1 GCA_019311115.1 Deltaproteobacteria bacterium | reverse complement strand
GAAGGCCGACGCGCTGGTCTGCCTCGGGTTCCCGCTGCACGCCGCCGGCAAGCCCAGCCAGCTCAAGGCCGACCCTCTCTTTCGCGTGATCTGCCCGACGCTCTTCGTACAGGGGACCCGCGACACGCACTGCCGGATCGACCGGCTCCAGACCCTGCTCCGAAGGATCGGCGCGCCCACGCGGCTCGCCACGATCGAGGACGCGGACCACGAGCTACAGCCGATCAAGCGCGCGACCCGCAGCCAGGAAGACCTGCGCGAGGAAGTCGGCGCGGCCGTGCAGACCAGGACGAGAGGGACGCGGACTGCTCGGGGAGCTCGCTCACGCCGAGGCCCGCTTTCTTCCGCGCGTGTGGGGCGTGCTGCGGCTCGATGCGTCGGCCTACGAGGAGATCGAGGCCGACACCGGTGCGATCCCCCAGGCGTTCGCGGTGGTGATCGCGACCTCGGTGCTGATCGGCCTGGGATACGGCAGCCTGACGGGCCTGTTCCTCGGGATCTCGGTCTCGCTGACGCTCTGGCTGGTGGGCGCCGCCCTCGTCTGGGGCGTGGCGACGCTCGCGAACGACGCCGTCCAGTTTCCCCGCCTGATGCGCTGCCTGGGGTTCGCCGACGCCTGGTTTGCCCTGCTGATCGGGAGCGGGCTGCCGTGGATCGGCCCCCTGTTCGGGCTGGCCGCGGTCGCCGGCGCCTTCACGTCGGCGGTACTGGCCACGCGCGCGGTCACGCGGAACACGACCGGGCACGCCATCGGAATCTGCACGGCCGCGCTCGGCGGTCCGCTGCTCATCCTCTTGCTGGTCTCCGCCTGCGCGCAGTAGCGCGGGCCTAGGAGCCCCGACCCAAGACTACGTCCTGGGCCGACTCCTAGACGTCTTGGCGCCCCATCGCCGAGGCGGGGCAGGCAAAGCCCGCCTTGGCGCGAGCGTGACCCATCCTGGGTCACGCTCCTAGTCCAGCGCGAACCCGTTCGGCTGGTCTGCTCCGGCGCTCGCGCGGCCGCGGAGGCCGACAGCTTCGGTCTCGAGCAGCCGGGCGAACACCTCGGGCCGCGGCTCCACGTGCGCCACGGTGCGGCGCCCGTCGTCGAGGCGGACCACGACGATGCCCCTGGCCGGCGTGCCGTCGCGTTCGAACTCGACGGTGTAGGTCTCGATCGTTCCGGGGCCGTCCGGCTGGTCCGCCAGCTCCGGCCCGGTAACGAGCTCGGGCGAAATGTCGAGCACCTCACTGCGGCGCTCGGCGGCGGCGATCCGCTCGCGGTCCGACGACAGGACCGACGCGCTGTGCTTGGTCATGGCCATGCCCAGGCCCGACACGTACGCGGTGCGCGAGGCGCCCCGCGTCCAGTTGAACGCGTTCGCGAGCGAGTGCATGGCGTAGTTGTTGCCCGGCCCCCCGTGATGCGCCAGTCCACCCGTCAGCGTCAGACCGCGGGGGTCGTCGAGCGAGATGCCGAGCTCCGACGCCGCCAGCTCCACGGCAGACGGGAAGCAGCTGTACAGGTCGAAGGCGTCGACCTGCGACAAGTCCGTCCCCGAGAGTTCGAGGGCGCGCTTGGACGCGGCGCGGTAGGCGGGACTCGAGACGAAGTCGACGCGCTCGGTCGGCGTCCAGGCGTCGGCCGCCTTGGCCCCACCCAGGTAGGCGACGCGCGCGTTCTCGGCGATTCCGCGGCGGTCCGCCTCGTCCTCGCTCATCACCACCAGCGCCGCACCCTGGTCGACCTCGATGATCGCGTTCATCAGCTTGGTGTAGGGGAAGCAGATCCAGCGGTTCTTCGGACCGACCTCGCGGATCTCCTCGGCCGTGCGCGGGTCCGGGAACCAGCTCACCGGGTTTCGCGCCGCGACCTCGGAGTAGCGCGCCATGAACTCGGACACGAAGACCTGGTGCTCCTCGATCGAACGTCCCGCGTGCGCGCGCAACGCGTTCTCGAAGAGCGGATAGGACTGGATCGGCGCGAAGATTCCGTGCCGCATCTCGATCTCGTTCGCGATGAAGCGCTGGTCGCCCATCACCTTCTTGTCCTTGGCGTTGGGCGTCCAGTCGAGGTCGACGCCCTCCTTCCGCGCGCGGCGCTTGGAGTGCACCGCCTCGGCGCCGGCGAGCAGCGCGATGCGCACCTCGCCCTCGCGGATCCGGTTCGCGACCTCGTTGAGCAGGCTGCACGGGCTGTCGCCGCCCGGCACGGCCTCGAGGCCCGCCTTGGGCCCGGTCCCGAGGAAGCGGACCAGCGCTTCGGGCGTGTCGGCGTAGCGCAGGATGATCGGCGCGACGGTCGCGACCAGGTCGGCGTCCTCGAGCAGGTCGGGCACGCCCGCGTCCTCGACCGCGCGCCGCACGGCGGTCGCCATCAGGCGGCCGGGCTCCTGCGGGTCGAACGGGCCGTCGAGGCCCGGCCGGTTCCGCACCTGTCCCGCACCCACCAGGACCGCTCCCCTTCCCGCTCGCGCTGCTGCCACGTCGATGCCTCCTCGCTGCTAGACTGCGCCGCACGAGGGTACCGGCGGGCCGGAGGACGGATCAAGATGGACGACGAGCTGCTGATCGAGCAGATCCCGGTCGGGCCGATGCAGAACTTCGCGTACCTGATCGGCTCCCGGCGGACGCGCGAGGTCGCCATCGTCGACCCCGCCTGGGCCGTCGGCGGACTGCTCGACCGCATCGAAGAACAGGGGTTCACCCCCGTGGCCGCGCTCATCACGCACTACCACCCCGACCACTGTGGCGGGTCGATGATGGGCCAGCGGATCGAGGGCCTCGCCGAGCTGCTCGAGCGGAGCCCCGTCAAGACGTGGGTACACCGCGAAGAGGCCGACGGACTGCGGAAGATCACCGGAGCCTCGGAGAGTGACCTGCAGAGGGTCGATTCGGGTGACACGCTGCGGATCGGCGACATCGAGGTCCAGTTCCTCCACACGCCCGGGCACACGCCGGGCTCGCAGTGTTTCCGCGTCAGCAACACCCTGGTCTCGGGCGATACGCTCTTCATCCAGGGCTGCGGCCGCGTCGACCTGCCCGGCTCCGACCCGGACGCCATGTACGACAGCCTGCGGAAGCTGGCCGACCTGCCCGACGACACGATCCTGCTGCCGGGGCACGACTACGGCGGTGGGCCGCAGGCCAGCCTGCAGGACACGAAGCGTCAGAATCCGTATCTGCGGATCTCCACCCGCGAAATGTGGCGCGAGATCATGGGCATGCGTTGAAAACCGGCCGCCGGTGCCGTATCGTCCGACCCGCGTAAACCCCCCGGTAGCGCGCTCCACACGGGCTCTGCCCGTCGCCCTTTCGCCTTCGAGGCCGGTCAAGAGGGACCGTAGAGAGGGGATCGGAACGCGCCCCGCTTGCAGGAGACTTCGCGCATGAAGATTCTCGTCTGCCTGAAGCAGGTCCCGCACAAGGACGCCCGGCTCGAGGCGTCCGGTGGCTGGATCGACGAAGGTGGTATCAAGTTCGAGATCAACCAGTACGACACCTACGCTCTCGAAGAGGCGCTCCGCATCAAGGACGCCGGCGAGGCCGAGGTGGTCGTCGCCACGATCGGCCCCGACCGCACGAGCCAGGCGCTTCGTACCGCGCTCGGCATGGGCGCCGACCGCGCGATCCAGATCTGGGACGACTCGTTGTCGGGCGCCGACTCGCTCACCATCGCCAAGCTGCTGGCCGCCGCAGCCAAGGACGAGAGCTTCGACCTGGTGCTGATGGGCCTGATGTCGGACGACGCGAACAACTCGCTGACCGGTCCGATGCTCGCCGAGCTGCTGGGTCTCCCGCACACGACGGGCGCGATGAAGATCGAGTTGAGCGACGGCAAGGCGCAGGTGGAGCGCGAGCTCGAGGGCGGATCCCTCCAGGTCGTGGACCTTCCGCTGCCGTGCCTGATCACCGTGCAGACCGGGCTCAACGAGGTCCGCTACGCGTCGCTCAAGGGAATCATGCAGGCGAAGAAGAAGCCCCTCGACAAGAAGGGCATCTCGGACCTGGGTCTCGACGCGGCCGCGGTCGCGTCGAAGGTCACCGTCGACAAGCTCTACGTGCCCACCAAGGGCGAGGGCGCCGAGATCCTCGAGGGCTCGGCCGGCGAGGTGGCGCAGCAGCTGGTCGGCAAGATCAAGGAGCTCGGCCTCCTCTAGGGGCCGGCGAGGAGAAGCGCAATGTCCAAGACGCTCATCGTCGGTGAGATCCAGAAGGGCGGCCTCCGCGAGGCGACGCTCGAACTCGTAGCCATGGCCCGCGGCCTGGGGGGCGACGTCGTGTCGCTGGTCCTGGGAAGCGGTGTGTCCGGCCTGGCCGAGGACCTGGCCAAGAAGGGCGGCGGCAAGGTGCTCTGCGCCGATGACGCCGCGCTCGAGAACTACACGGCCGACGCCTACGCCTCGGTCATCCGCAAGGCCATCGAGGCCGAGTCACCCGACCTGGTGCTGTTCTCGAACACGCCGTCGGGCTGGGACGTGGCTCCGAAGGTCGCGGCCGGCATCGACGCCGGGATCGTGACCGACGTGATCCGCATCGAGAAGGACGGTGACGAGCTGGTCTTCGTGCGGCGCATGTTCAATGCCAAGTTCGACTCGCAGCTCCGCGTGACCGGATCGCCCAAGCTCGCCACCGTGCAGCCGGGCGCGCTCGAGGCCTACAGCGGAAGCGAGGGCGGATCGGTCGAGGCGTTCGACGCGGGCTCGCCCCAGTCGCGCACCACCTTCGTCGAGACGCGCACCGCCGCATCCGGCGGACACGACCTGTCCAAGGCCGAGATCATCGTGTCGGGCGGCCGCGGCCTGCAGAAGCCCGAGAACTTCGAAGAGGTGCTGAAGCCCCTGGTCGAGGCGCTCGGCGCGCAGATGGGCGCCTCGCGGCCCGTCGTAGACGCGGGCTGGCTGCCGCACGAGTACCAGGTGGGAAGCTCGGGCCAGGTCGTCACGCCCAAGCTCTACATCGCGATCGGCATCTCCGGCGCGATCCAGCACCTGGTCGGCATGAAGGGCTCGAACTACATCGTCGCGATCAACAAGGATGCCGACGCGCCGATCTTCGAGGTCGCCGACGTCGGCATCGTGGCGGACCTGTTCGACATCGTCCCGGCCCTGGCCGCGGCGATCGGCAGCGCAAAGGGCTGAGCCCTCAGCGCGGTCCGAACCGGTACACCGACCCGCCGATCGCGAAGTCGCGGTAGGCGGGTTCGACCGGCTTCCCCTGGCGCGCACGCAGCTGCTCGATCAGCGCGTCGCGCGTCGGCGGAGGGTTCTCGTCCGTCCTCAGGTCGCCGAGCAGCGCCCAGCCGTCCCCGCGCTCGACGAAGCAGCGCAACGCGTAGACGCGGCTCGTGCCCTGCGCAAAGCACACGACGGGCAGGCTCTCGACCGAGAGGCCGGCCTCGAAGGCCAGGCAGCCGCCGCGCGCCGTGCAGTCGATGCCCCAGTCGTGAGCGTAGACCTGCCGCAGCGCCTCGGGCACGACGAAGGGCGGCAGCGTGACGAACTGCACCTCCGCCCCGAGGTCGCCTCCGAGCTTGCGCCACGCCCAGCGGTTCTCCGCGCCGCGGACCGCGGCGATCCGTTCGCGCACGACCGCAGCGTCGGCCGCGCCCGCGTCGCGCTCGAGCCGCGCCAGCGCGGCCTCGCCCGCGTGTCCGAGCTCGAAGCGCAGCAGGCCGTAGTCGAAGGCCTCGGCCGTCACGTCACCGCGGACGAGCCGGCCTTCCTGCTGCGACGCGCTCCGCCGCAGCGGGTCGAGCAGCGGCGTGTGCAGCACGAGCGCCAGCGCCACCATGACCGGCGCGAGCGCGACGTTGATGCGCCCGATCGCGGCGATCCAGCGACTCCGCCCCAAGACGATCGCCGTCGCGTACGAGACCGCGTAGCAGCCGCAGACGAAGACCGCGACGAAGGCCCAGACACGGTCGGGAGTCAGGCCGTACTGTCCCACGCGCAGCCAGGTCGAGTACGCCGCGACCGCGACGTAGAGCGGAGTCACGGCCAGCGCTGCGCGCACTCCCAGGTCGAGCCGTAGCGGATACGGCTGCGCGCCGGAGCCATCCTGGTAGACGGCGTTTCCGAACAGCACCAGCAACGCCACGATGCCGAGCAGCACGGGGGTCGCGTGCCCGGTGTCCCAGAGCGGCGCGAGCCCGGTCCAGGGCAGCACGAGCCCGAAGAGCAGCGCCACGAACGCGACCACCGGCAGGAGGACCTGGCAGATCGCGAAGAGGACCCGGCGCAGCGCGTCGGTGATGCGCTCCGCTTCGAGCCCGACCGCCAGCCCGAATCCGAACACGCCCGCGTACACGATGGCGACGAACCACTCGGACTCGAAGATCTCCTCGAAGAAGTCGATCTCGACCAGCGAGAACAGCGCCCCCCAGAGCACGAAGAGCAGCGCCGTCACCGACGTGAAGAGCGAGGCGATGAGCCCCACGAAGAAGCTCGCCCAGCTGCGCTTGAAGAGCTCCGGGTATGGGAAGCGGAGCTCGCCCGTGCGCTGCCAGATCTCGGCGAACGGCATCGCGACGTACAGCGCTGCAAACGCCGCGACGGCCCAGGTTCCCGCCCGCACACCGTCCCCGAAGCCCGGCTCACCGTGCTGCGCGAAGACCCACCAGCTTACGGCGCCGATCACCGCGCCGAACCCCAGCGACACGGCGGCCTGGCGCAAGCGCTGCGAACCGGTGTGCGTGAACTGCGCGGTCAGTCCGCCGGCCACGACGAATCCGATGGCCGCGGAGCGCAGCTCGAGCGGGCGCTCGTCCCAGACGTCGGTCATCAGCCAGATCACGAAGCCCTGGAACAGGCCGATCCCAGCGAGCACCGCTCGAGCGTCGGGTCGAGACACGCGGAAACCCTAGCGGCACGCCCCCCGCGGGGCGACCGCGGCCGCCGGCTTCAGATGCGCGCGGGGGTCACCGGCAGACCCGCTACGTCGGTCCGCGTGCGGAAGATGCTCCCGGCCCGGGCGGCGTCCTCGCTGTTGTCGGCGCTCACCACGTACAGGTCGCGGCGGTCGCCGCCTCCGAAACACAGACTGGTGACGGCGCTGGCGGGAACCGGCAAGGTGCGGTCGAGCTTCCCGTCCGGAGTGAAGCGCTGCACGCAGCCGCCGCCATAGACGGCCACCCAGACGCAGCCCTCCTCGTCCACGGCCAGCCCGTCGGGGCCGCCCGCCTCGACGCGGATCGCCGGGTCGGTGCGCTCGATGCGGCCGTCCGCGGCGAGCCGGTGCGCCAGCACAGTGTTGCGCACGGTGTCGCTGTGCCAGATCGTCCGGCCGTCGGGCGAGAGGCCGATGCCGTTGGTCAGCAGGACCTCCGAGTAGAGCTCGACGGCGTCGTTCTCGCCGTCGATCCGGTAGAGCTCCCCGGGCCGGCGCTCGGCTTCGTCGCCAAAGGGGTTGCTCCTGAGCGAGCCCGCGTACACGCGTCCGTCGGCGTCGGTGAAGATGTCGTTGAAGCCGGGCACGTCGACGCCGCGGAACAGCACGCGCGTCTCGCCGTCCCGTACGTGGCAGATGTCGCGCCCCGAGATCACCAGGCCTCCCGCCACGTGGAGCGCGATCCCGCCGACGCCGCGACGCTTGGGGACGATCGTCTCGATGCCGCCCTCGGGCGCGCGGCGGTAGACGCCTCCGTTCGTCACGTCGCTGAAGTAGAGGTTCCCACGCTCGTCGACCCGGGGTCCCTCGATCAGTCCGTAGCCGGTGGCCAGCGTCTCGAACGGCATGTGAGTCCTCCGCGCCCATGGCAGCACGCGAGACCGCCGCTGACAAGCCGGTCGCCCCGCCGACGGAGGTTGGCGTCGAGCCCGGGCGGGCAGTACCGTCGCCCGCCCCATGACGCCCTTCCGACGTGAAGTCCGAGCGCTCACGCGCATCTCCCTGCCCGTGGTCGCGACACAGGTCGGCAACATGACCATGGGCGTCGTCGACACCTTGATGGTGTCGCGCATCGGCTTCGAGGCGCTCGCCGCCGCGGCGCTCGGCAACGCCTGCGTCTGGGGGACGCTGATGTTCGTCCAGGGGGCCGTCATGGGCATCGACCCGTTCGTCAGCCAGGCCCACGGCGCACGCGACGGGGACCGCGCCGCCCTGGCACTCCAGCACGGCCTGGTCGTGGCGGTGCTCGCGAGCCTGCCCGTCGCCGCCCTCTGGCTATTCACGGAGGACTTCCTGATCCTGGCGCGCCAGTCCCCGGAGCTGGCGCGGGTCGCCCACGACTACGTCCGCGTGCAGATCCCGAGCATCCCGCTCTTCGCCGCCTTCCTGGCGCTGCGGCAGTACCTGCAGGGGCGCACGATCGTGCTGCCGGCCATGTGGGTCATGCTGCTGGCGAACGTCTTCAACGCCTTCGCGAACTGGGTGCTGATCTTCGGCAAGCTCGGCTTTCCCGAGCTGGGCGTGCTCGGCGCCGGCATCGCCACCAGCCTGAACCGCGGCTTCGTGCTCGTCGCCCTCGTGGTGTGGGTGGCGGTTTTCCGCCTGCACCGCGGCGCCTGGCGGCCCTGGGACCGCGCCGCCTTCGACCCGCGCGGCATCGCCCGCGTGCTGCGCATCGGCATCCCGGTCGCGATCACGCTGAGCCTCGAGGCCTGGGCCTTCCAGGTCTCGATGCTGATGGCGGGAACACTCGGCGCGGCGACGCTGGCGGCGCACTCGGTGGTGATGAACGTGATCTCGTTCATCTTCATGGTGCCGCTCGGCATCTCGATCGGCGCCTCGACGCGGGTCGGAAACCTGATCGGGGCACAGGACGGCGCCGGCGCGCGAGTGGCTTCGACCGTCGCCTTCGCGATGGGTGCGCTGGTCATGACGGGATCGGCGGCGCTGCTGTTCGGGCTCCGCGGCCAGCTTCCGCTGCTCTACACGTCGGAGGCCGGTGTGGTGGCGACCGCGGCGCTGATCTTCCCCGTCGCCGCGGCCTTCCAGCTCTTCGACGGCGTGCAGGTCGTGGGCTGCGGGATCCTGCGCGGCATGGGCCGCACGCACGCCGCCGCCTGGTCGAACGTCGTCGGCTACTACGGGCTGGCGCTGCCCCTCGCCTGGTGGCTCACGTTCCAGCGCGGGCTCGGCATCGTCGGTGTGTGGTGGGGACTGGCGGCGGGCCTGGCCACCGTGGCGTGCTTCCTGGTCGTGTGGGTCTACCGCGCGGGGCCGCCCCGGCCCGTGCCGGCCTGAGACGCGACCAGCTCCAGGATGGGGATCTCGGGGGGCGCGCCGATGCGCAGCGGCAGGAAGGTCACGCCGGCTCCCCGTCCGACGTAGAGCTGCGCCTGACCGATGCGGTAGTGGCCGTGGAAGAAGCGGAGCCGAGAGTGCTTGTGCATCCACGGCGCGAAGCCACCGAACGTGATCTGGCCGCCGTGCGTGTGGCCCGCGAGCGTCAGGTCTACGCCCACGTGGGCGGCCTCGACGAAGAGGTCGGGCTGGTGAGTCACCAGCAGCGCGGGCTCGTCCTCTCGACAGCCGCGCAGGGCGCGCTCCAGGTCGGGCTCGCCGAGACCCAGGTCGTCGACCCCGGCGACCCACAGGCTGTCGCCGCCGGCGCCGATCCGCGTCCCGTCGTTGATCAGCACGCGCACGCCGTTGGCCTCGAGCGCCTCGCGCCACAGCGCCAGGTCGCGCTCGACGCCGCGGTCGTGGTTGCCGGGGACGGCGACCACTCCGTGCGGCGCCGCGAGCTTGTGAAGCCCGCCGGCCAGCTCGAAGGCGTCGTCCGGGTGCGCGTCGATCAGGTCTCCGCCCAGCACGACGAGGTCGGGCTCCAGGTCGGCGAGCCGGTCGAAGATGCGCACGACCTCCGCGGACCGGACCAGTCCGCCCACGTGCAGGTCCGACACGAACGCCACGCGCAGGCCGTCGAGCCGGGCGCCCAGGCGCCCCATCCGCACGGGCACCACGTTGAACTCGAGCGCCCCGTAGAGCCGCCGGAAGAGCCAGCCCCCGAGCCAGGTGCGTCCGACTGCGCGCGTGAGCCACGTGGAGACGTAGTGGAACAACGTGGACTGTGGCAGCGAGGCGCGCCGTCCCGGACGCGGCGCGCGGGGACGGTCGGCGTGGGGTCGTCGCTCGGGAGTGGGCATCAAGGGGACTATCGGCCAGAGCGCCGGTGGGGTCGAGCGGCCATTCCATCCCTTGCCGGCTTCTCATAGACTCTCGCGTCGGGAGGTTTCTCGCATGCAACTGGGTCCACTCGGAGTCTGGTTCTTCACCGACGCCATGGCGGCCAGCGCGGCCGCGGAGTTCGCCGGCCGCGTCGAGGCGCTGGGCTATGGGGCGCTCTGGATTCCAGAGACCGTGGGGCGCGAGCCCTTCGCGCACTCCTCCTGGCTGCTCGCCAACACCGAGCGCCTCGTCGTGGCGACGGGCATCGCGAACATCTACGGGCGGGACCCGCTCACGTCGGCCTGCGCGCAGAAGACGCTCGCGGAGCAGTCGGGCGGGCGCTTCCTGCTGGGCCTCGGCGTCTCCCACGCGCCGCTGGTCGAGGGCGTGCGCGGCCACGAGTACCGGCGGCCGGTCGCGACCATGCGCAGCTACCTCGAGGGCATGGCGAAGGCGTCCTACATGGCGGTCCCGCCGGCCGAAAAGCCGCCCACCGTGATCGCCGCGCTCGGTCCGCGCATGCTCGCGCTGGCGAGGGACGCCGCCGACGGCGCACATCCGTACCTGGTGACGCCGGAGCACACGGCGCGGGCGCGCGAGATCCTGGGCGCGACGCCGCTGCTGTGCACCGAGCAGAAGGTCCTGCTCGAGAGCGATCCCACCCGGGCGCGCGAGACGGCCCGGCGAGCCCTGGCCATGTACCTGGGACTGCCGAACTACCGCGCCAACCTGCTGCGGCTCGGCTTCGCGGAGTCCGACCTCGACGGCGGCGGGAGCGACAAGCTGGTCGACGCGATCGTGGTCTGGGGCGACGAGGAGGCGATCCGCGCGCGAGTACAGGCGCACCTGGACGCGGGCGCCAGCCACGTCTGCATCCAACCGCTCCACCCGCAGGGCCTCCCGGCTCCGGACGAGCACGTGCTCGAGGCGCTCGCCCCGGCCGCGTCTTCGGGGAGCCGGGCGTGAGCCGGGCACTGCGACTGCTGGGGGTGGGGGTCGCGCTGCTGGCGCTTCCGATCGCGGGCTGCGGCGGAGAACCGATCCTGTCGTGCGAAGCGGCCAACGGCATCGAGCCCGTCTGCGGCCTGACCAACCCGGAGGACCTGGCGCCCCTGCCGGAGTACGCGCACGCGATGCTCGTGAGCCAGTTCGGCTCGATGGACGGAAGCAAGCACGGGTCGATCCTGTCCTGGGACTCCAAGACCGGCATCTACCGGACCCTGTTCCCGCCCCACGGTTCGCGCGACGTGCAGGATCCCGAGGGGATGTTCTGGGACCACTGGAAGGGCGAGAAGTGGGGCGACGCGGACTGTCCGGGCCCGCCCCCGCCGGAGTTCAGCCCGCACGGCATCGACCTGACGGTGCGGCCGGACGGGCGCGCCATGCTGCTGATCGTGAACCACGGCGGACGCGAGTCGATCGAGTTCGTACACGTGATCGTCGCGGGGGGCTACTCGGGAGCGATCTGGCGCGGCTGCGTCGTGGCGCCCGACGACTCGCAGTTCAACGACGTGGTGGCGTTGCCCGACGGCGGCTTCCTGGTGACGCGCATGATGTCGCGCACCGAGAGCCAGGTCGGCCAGATGATCCGCGCGATCTTCGGCGGCACGACCGGCTGGGTCTGGGAGTGGCAGCCGGGCGAGGGCATGAAGAAGGTCGCGGGCACCGAGGGCGCCATGCCCAACGGCATCGAGATCTCGCCCGACGGCGAGGAGATCTACGTGAACATGTACGCGGCCGGAGAGGTGCGCCGAATCTCGCGCAGGACCGGCGAACTGCTAGGCACGGCCGAGATCGCCAGCCCCGACAACATCACCTGGGACGAGGCCGGCGAGCGCCTGCTGGTCGCCTCGCACGTCGACCTGGCGTTGAGCTGCGCGGGCATCGAAAGGGGCTCGTGTCCCACGGGCTTCGAGATCGTCGCCCTCGACCCGGAGACCATGGAGACCGAGGTCCTCTACGCGAACCGCGGCGCCCCGATGGGCGCGGTGACGGTCGCCGTACAGCGCGGCGACGAACTCTTCCTGGGCACGTTCGCGGGCGACCGCATCGGCCGCCTGTCGCTGCGACCGACGGAGGAAGACGCAGCGGACTCGTCCGAGTAGTCCGCTAGTCGGGAAGGATCGTGACCTTGATCGCGCCGCTGCTCTTGTCGGCGGCGCAGTCGAAGGCCTGGTCGACCTTGGAGAGCGAGAACTGGTGCGTCTGCAAGGCGGCCAGCTCGCTCCGGTGACGGGTGGCCAGAGCGACGCCCGCCGCGAACTCGGGACCACGCCGCGTCGTGCCGTAGGTGTTCGACGCGATCAGCACCAGTTCCTTGATGAAGAAGATCAGCGCGTTGATCGGACGCGACCCGGCGAAGACGCCGAGCACCACGATCCGTCCGCCCGAGCGGCAGAGCCGCACCGAGTCCTCGAGCGTGTCCGAGACCCCGCCGACGGTCTCGACGACCACGTCCGGTCCGTGGTCGAGCGCCCAGGCGTCGACCTCGTTCTCGGCGAGCGCCACGAGGCCCAGGCGCTTGGCGGCCTCCTGCTGGTGCGGGTGGCGCGCCGTGATGGCCACCGTCTCGGCGCGGTCACGCGCGAGCAGCCCGGTCAACAGTCCTATCGATCCCGCGCCCAGCACGAGCACGCGGCTGCCGGTCTCGATCCGTGCCAGGTGGATCGCGCGCACGCAGACCGCCATCGGCTCGGCGAGCGACGCGGGCAGCGCGTCGAGGTCGCCGGCCACGCGGTGCAGGCTCTCGGGCGGCACGTCGACGGTGTCGGCCAGGCCGCCGTTCCGTCCGAAGCCGATCAGCGTTCCGGTCGTGCAGAGCTGCCGCGAGCCGGTCTCGCAGAACTCGCAGCTACCGCACCAGACCCGCGGCTCCACCGCGTAGCGCGCCTCGGCGAGCCCGGCGGGACCGTCGATCGGGTGCCCGACGATCTCGTGCCCGGGGACGAGCCAGCCGGGGACCGGCGTGTGCCCGCGCAGCATGTGCAGGTCCGATCCGCAGATGCCGCAGGCCTCGACCTGCAGCCGCACCCAGCCGTCGGGCAGCGGCCGCGGGTCGGCCTCGACGAGGCGCACGCCCTCGGGAGTGAACCGCGCCTGGCGCATGCGGCTAGCGCGTCTCTATCGGCGTGTACTTGCGCGAGGTCGGGCCGGTGTAGATCTGGCGCGGCCGCCCGATCGCCTGCTCCTGCTCGTGCAGCTCCATCCACTGGGCGATCCAGCCGGGCAGGCGCCCCATGGCGAAGAGCACGGTGAAGCTCTGCACCGGAATCCCGAGCGCCTTGAAGATGACACCGGAGTAGAAGTCGACGTTCGGGTAGAGGCGCCGCTCGGCAAAGTAGTCCTCTTCGAGAGCGATCCGCTCCAGGTCGATGGCGATCTCGAGCAGCTTGTCGTCCACGCCGAGCTTCGCGAGCACATCGTCGGCCGAGCTCTTGATCACGCGGGCGCGGGGGTCGTAGTTGCGGTAGACGCGGTGTCCGAATCCCATCAGGCGCGACGTGTCGTCGCGGTCCTTGGCGCGGTCCACGAACTGCCGGGCGGTGAGGCCCTCCTCGGCGATCGACTCGAGCATCTCGACCACCTGCTGGTTGGCGCCGCCGTGCCGCGGTCCCCACAGCGCGTTGATGCCGGCGGAGATCGAGGCGAAGAGGTTGGCGTGCGAGCTGCCCACCAGCCGGACCGTGCTCGTCGAGCAGTTCTGCTCGTGGTCGGCGTGCAGGATCAGCAGCATCTCGATCGCGCGCGCCACGACGGGGTCGACCTCGTACTCGTCGCAGGGCGTGCCGAACATCATCGTGAGGAAGTTCTCGACGTAGCTCAGGCTGTTGTCCGGGTAGAGGCAGGGGTGGCCGATCGAGTGCTTGTGGGCGTAGGCGGCGATCGTGGGGAACTTGGCGATCAACCTCTCCGCCGAGTTCATGACCTGCTCGCTGTCGTTCGGGTCGAGGTCCTCGGGATAAAAGGTCGACAGGGCCGCGACCACCGCGGAACAGACCGCCATGGGGTGCGCGTCCTTCGGGAAGGCGGAGAAGAAGTCCTTCAGGTCCTCGTGCAGCATCGTGTGGATCGTGACGCCGGAGCGGAACATCTCGTACTCCGACTGCGTCGGAAGCTCGCCGTGGATCAGCAGGTACGCGACCTCGAGGAAGCTGGAATTGCTCGCGAGATCCTCGATCGAGTAGCCCCGGTGGTGCAGGATGCCCTTCTCGCCGTCGATGAACGTGATCGCGCTCTCGCAGCTGCCGGTGTTCTTGTAGCCGGGATCGAGCGTGATGCACTGCGTCTGCGCGCGAAGGTCCTCGATGTGGATGGCGCGCTCGCCCTCGGTTCCCTCGGTTACGGCGAAGTCGTGCGTCTTTCCGTCGATCTCGATGCGACCCGTCGAAGCCATCTCCGTTCCTCCTCTGACGCCTTCCCTGTCCGCGTCTGGTATGCGCCGCCCGGACCGCCTGGTTCGCGAGGTCCGTCACGCTGTGCCGTCGGGGCGGGACCCCTGCCTGCGGGGTCGCGTCGCCTGGTGACGAGACGCGAAGCGACTCCCTCGGAGAGATCCGCGAGTCAGACTGGATGAGGCCGGATTCGCGGCCGGCATATCGGGAAGGACTTGCCGTTGAAATGCGGGCTCTACGCCCAGACCCGAGACTAGCATTCCCGCCCCGGCCCCCGCCGCCGAAACGAGGAGGGTGAAGACGAGAGCGCGGGTCTGAGGGGCGAAAGTACCTCCGGTCCGTGTGCGGGGCGCCTCGCCCCACCCGCGCGCGATCCCGGCCTGCGCGCGGCCTGCGCACGGCTGCGCCGCCAGTCAACTCCCGTCGCCAGCTGGCCGAAAAGGGGCAGGTAGGCGCGTCTGCGCCGGGAGTCGGAATCCATGCTGCGTGTGCTGATGCTGATGGTGGCGGCCGGTCTCGTGACCTTTGCCGTCGTTCCCGCGAACTCGTCCGAGAACGGAGAGCCGGGGCTGCTCGCGTCGTTGGCGAGCGCCGTAGGCGTCGAGCCGGAGACCGTCGAGGCGGTCACCCGGTCGAGCACCGGACAGCTCTACTACCAGTACACCGAGCACGGCAAGCCGCGCTTCGTGCTGAGACTCGAAGACGTCCCGGAGAAGTGGCGCGCCAAGGCCGGACGCGTGCG
>JAFDDB010000262.1 GCA_019311115.1 Deltaproteobacteria bacterium | reverse complement strand
GCGTCGCCATTGCCGTGGACCGCGACCTGCAGCCCGGCGCCGTGGAAGCGCTCGACCGTCTCGATCAGCTCGTCGCGCGGGATGCGCGGGTAGCCGCGGTACCCGGGATCGTCTCCGGGGGGAACGTAGTACGGCAGGCCCAGGTATCCGGTGTACCCCTGGATGGAGCCGTCGGCCAGCAGCTTGACCGCGCCGCTCCGCACGTAGTCGGACTCCGGCGGCTCGAACTCGCCCGAGAGGATCGCCTCGGCCGCCGCGGGCTCCGACCAGATCACCATGCGGAGAGGTATCACGCCGAGGCGCGACGCCCAGCTCAGGATCGTGATGAGAAGGCGGGGCGTGAGTCCGCTCTGCGCGGTGGTGACTCCAGCGCGCGCGTAGCGATCGGAGGCGCTGCGGAAGACCGCCAGCGCGCCGGCGCCTCCGGGCGACAGCAGCGGCTGCAGCGGATTCGAGGCCGTCTCCTCGAGCACGCCGTCCGGCCTGCGGCTGCCCGGCTCGCGGCGGATCACGCCGCCCTCGGGGTCGGGCGTGTCCGCGTCGTACTCCAGCTTGGCGAGGGCGGCGGTGTTGACGGCCGCCAGGTGACCGGAGATGTGCAAGACTCCGATCGGATGTCTCGTCGACGCCCGGTCGAGGTCGTGCCGCGTGGGGTGGCGCTGTTCCCCGAGGAGCGTGTCGTCGTACCCCATGCCGATGATCCACTCGCCGTCCGGCGTCTCGGCCGCACGCTCGCCCAGGCGCGCGAGCAGGTCGTCGATGCTCTCGACGTCGCCGATCGGCGGGCTGTTCAGGTCGACGTGCACGGCGTAGATGCCCTCGCCGGGAAAGTGCCCGTGCGCGTCGATGAAGCCCGGGAGCAGCGCGCGTCCGGCCAGGTCGACGACCGTCGCGCCGTTCTGCTCCGCCCAGGACCGCAGTTCGCTCTCGTCGCCGACCGCCGCGATGCGCGCGCCGTCGAGCGCCAGCGCGTCGACGATCCGGTTCGACGCGTCCATGGTCAGGATCGGCCCGCCCACGTACAGCACGCGTCCCGGGCGCTGCGCCCACGACCACAGCGAGACGGCGGCCACGAGGCCGACGATCATCACGAGCAGGATGCGTCGTCTTCTTCAGCGTCCCGATCGCGGGCGTCGACGTGCCGCTCGTCGTGGCGTGGCTCGTCGTCGGCGCGGTCTTCTTCACGCTGCGCTTCCGCTTCGTGAACCTGCGCGGGCTCCGCGAGGCCTTCCGGCTGGTGCGGACGCCGACCGCTCCAGGGTCGGCGCCCGGCGAGGTCTCGCACTTCCAGGCGCTCGCGACCGCCGTCTCGGGTACGGTCGGGATCGGGAACATTGGCGGAGTCGCGATCGCCGTCTCGCTGGGCGGTCCGGGCGCCGCGTTCTGGATGATCCTGGCCGGCTTCCTGGGCATGTCGACCAAGTTCGTCGAGTGCACGCTCGGCGTGATGTACCGTCGCGAGAACCCGGACGGCAGCGTGTCCGGCGGGCCCATGTACTACCTGGAGCGCGGCTTCGCGGAGCGCGGGCTCGCGAAGCTCGGCCGCGGGCTCGGCATCTTCTACGCGATCGGGATCGTGATCGGCTGCATGGGCATCGGCAACATGTTCCAGTCGAACCAGGCGTTCGTACAGGTGGTGGGAGTGACCGGGGGCGACACGGGCTGGTTCGCCGACAAGGGCTGGCTCGTCGGGGCGATCATCGCCGTCGCCGTGGGCACCGTGATCGTGGGCGGAATCCGCAGTATCGCCCGCGTCACGGCGAAGCTAGTCCCGTTCATGGCGGTGCTGTATCTATCGGCCGCTCTCGTCGTGCTAGTGATGAACGCCGAGGCACTGCCCTGGGCGTTCGGTGCCATGCTGGACGGCGCCTTGACGAGCCAGGGCATCGCCGGCGGATCGCTCGGCGCGATGGTCATCGGCTTCCAGCGCGCGGTCTTCTCGAACGAGGCGGGGATCGGCTCCGCGACGATCGCGCACTCGGCGGTACGCACCTCCGAGCCGCTGACCGAGGGCTTCGTGTCGCTGCTCGAGCCGCTGCTCGACACCATCGTCATCTGCCAGGCGACGGCCCTCGTGGTCATCACGACCGAGTACTTCGAGCCGGGATTCACGTCGGGTCTGGGCGGCATCGAGATGACCTCGGCCGCGTTCGAGCGGAACCTCAGCTGGGCGCCGATCCCGCTCGCGTTCGCCGCTGCGCTGTTCGCGTTCTCGACGATGATCTCGTGGTCGTACTACGGGCTGAAGGGATGGACCTACCTGGTCGGCGAGGGCCGCCGCGGCGCGCTCGGCTTCAACCTGGCCTTCTGTGCCTTCGCGGCGCTGGGCTGTGTGGTCCAGCTCGAAGCGATCCTCGAGTTCTCCGACGCGCTCGTGTTCCTGATCTGCGTACCCAATCTGATCGGGCTCTACGTGCTGGCGCCGGTGGTCGCGAAGCGGCTGCGGAGCTACGAGCCCATCGGTTCGGGAGGTTCGGGAGGTTCGGGAGGTTCGGAAGGCTCAGGCGGCGAAGCGGCGCCGTAGCCAGTCGACGAGCCGCTCGTTGACCTCGTCGGCGGCCTCCTGCTGCACCCAGTGGCCGGCGCGCTCGATCATGTGCAGCTCCAGGTCCGGGCAGAGATCGGCCATGCCTTCGGCGAGCTCGGGACGCAGGGCCATGTCCCACTCCGCGGTCAGCATGAGGCAGGGCAGCGACAGCTTCTTCTGGCCCATCTC
>JAFDDB010000086.1 GCA_019311115.1 Deltaproteobacteria bacterium | reverse complement strand
GTGCTTGCTCACGAACGCCTTGCCGTTGTAGCGCAGCGTGAGTCCGCTGTTCAGGTAGGCGTAGTACATCAGCCGGTCGGCGATGAACTCCTCGTTCCAGGTGAGCGCGCCGAAGATCTCGGGATCCGGAGTGAACGTGACCAGCGTCCCGTTGTCCTGCTTCTCCTTGCCCTTCTTGTCGCTCTTGATCTTTCCACGCTGAAACGTCGCGCGCCGGTACTTCCCCTCGCGCCAGCTGACGACCTGGAAGTCCTCGGAGAGCGCGTTCACGGCCTTGGTTCCGACTCCGTTCAGGCCCACCGAGAACTGGAACACGTCGTCGTTGTACTTGCCGCCGGTGTTGATCTCGCTTACGCACTCGACGAGCTTTCCCAGTGGTATTCCGCGCCCCCAGTCGCGAACCGACAGCGTGTCGCCGTCGCGAGTGATCTCGACCTTGCGGCCGTGACCCATGATGAACTCGTCGACGGCGTTGTCGATCGCCTCCTTGAGCATGATGTACACGCCGTCGAGGGGGTGACTGCCGTCGCCGATCCGGCCGATGTACATGCCGGTCCGCAGGCGGATGTGCTCGAGCGCATCCAGCGTCTGGATGCTGCTCTCGTCGTACTGCACCCGCTTGCTCGCCATGCGGCACCTCTCCCCCGGGGCTCAGGGTGAGCAATCCCACCGCCGGCTGCCAGCGCGGGTCTAGAGAGCTCCCTCGTGCTCCAGCAGGAAGCGCTTGCGCTCGATGCCGCCCGCATAGCCCGTCAGCGAGCCGTCCGAACCGACGACACGGTGACAGGGAACGACGATCGCGACAGGATTGCTCGCATTCGCACTTCCGACGGCCCGGAACGAGCCACGCCGGCCGATGGCGTCCGCGAGCTGCGCGTAGCTGCGCGTCTCTCCGAGCGGGATGCGCCGCAGCTCCGTCCACACGCGCCGCTGGAAGACGGTACCGCCCGCGTCGACCGGGATGTCGTCGATGGCGTCGAGGTCGCCGGCCAGGTACTCGCGAAGGCGCGAGGCGAAGCCCTCGGCGTCGCGCGCGGAGCGCAGGCGGATCCCGCCGAAGCGCGACGCGAGCCGGCGCTCGATGCGCGCGCGGCCGTCCTCGAAGTCGACCGCGAGCAGTCTCCCGCCGGCGCTGGCCATCGAGAGGCGGCCCAACCGTGAATCGAGCTCCTCGTAGGACACGTCCATCATCTCTCCCTCCTTCAGGCGCGCTCAGGCGCCGTCCACAACAGCACGGCCGCATAGGCGCGCCAGGGCCGCCAGGCTTCCGCGCGCAAGGCGAGCGCCTTCTCGGCCATCGGCCCTGCGCCATTCCCGCTTCGGAGCGCCCGGCGCAGCCCGAGGTCGCCGGCGGGAAACGCGTCGGGCTCGCGCAGGGCGCGCATGGCGACGTACTGCGCCGTCCACTCGCCGATCCCGGGCAACTCGCACAATGTGCGCACGGTATCCTCGAGCCCCCGCGATGCGTCGAGGCGCAGGCGGCCCGCGTCGACCGCGCGCGCCAGTCCCGAGATCGCGCGCGCTCGCGCGCCCGGCAGCCCCAGACCCGCCAGGCGCGCCCGCCCGAGGATCGCGGGCGTCGGGAACAGGTGCGAGACTCCCGGCGCATCCGGCTGCGACAGCGCCTCGCCGTAGCGCGACGCGAGCCGGCCGGCCAGCGTCGTCGCGCCGCGAACGCTGACCTGCTGGCCCAGGATCGCCCGCACGGCGAGCTCGAAGCCGTCCCAGGCACCCGGCACGCGTACGCCCGGCGACGCGTCGAGCCTGCGCGCGAGCTCCGGATCGGAGCGCAGGTGACGCGCGATCTCGCCGGGATCCGCGCCCAGGTCGAACACGCGTCGGAGCCGCTCCGCGACCTCGATGAGCGGCGCGGACGCGTCGAGCCGGATGCTCGCCACCAGGCAGTCCTGCCGTTCGGACGGCCCCTCTACGCGGATCGTCCCGCGCGCGGCTCCGATCTCGACGCTCCGGGTGTAGCGGCCTTCGGACACGACCTCGACGCCCGGGATCGCGCGTAGCGCGAGAAAGTCGAGCAGCCCCTGCCAGTCGAACGGCCGGCGGAACGGCAGCTTGAGAACCGTCTCGGAGCGATCGCGCGAGGAGCCGCGGCGCGCGCGCCGCAGCTCGCGCGGGGTGCGGCCGTAGCCGGCACGCACGGCGGCGTTGAAGCGGCGGACGCTCGCGAAGCCGGACGCGAACGCGACCTCCGCCATCGGCAGACCGGTCTCGTCGAGCAGCTTCTTCGCGAAGAGCAGCCGCCGGTTCTGCGCGACGGCCAGAGGCGCGGCGCCCAGGTGCTGCAGGAAGAGCCGCCGCAGGTGGCGCTCTCCGACGCCGAGCCGCTCGGCCAGGTCCGCGACGGAGCCGTGGTCGAGAACGCCCTCGCCGATCAGCCGAAGGCCCCGTGACACCGTGGCGGACGTGCCGAGCCACGCCGGCGTGCCGGGAGACGCCTCCGGCCGGCAGCGCAGGCACGGCCGGTAGCCCGCCTCCTGCGCGGCCGCGGCGCACGGCACGAAGACGCAGTTCTCGCGCTTCGGCGTGGACGCGGGGCAGATCGGCCGGCAGTAGACGCCGGTCGAGCGCACGGCGACGAAGAACCGGCCGTCGAAGCGCGCGTCACGGGTGCGGAGCGCGCGGTAGCAGATGTCGGGAGTGAGCTGCACGCCTCTCTTGTAGCAGGCCCGGGGCCCTGGACTAGCCGTTTTCGGACCCGCAGGTCACTCGGCCAGGTGGCGACCGAGAAAGCCCAGCGACCGGTCCCAGGCGGCCGACGCCGCCTCGGCACGGAACGTCGTGCGCTCCTCGCAGAGAAAGCCCGTGCTCGCGCCCGGGTAGATCTCGATCTCGTGCTCCTTCTCGCGGTGCTCGAGCTCCGCGCGAATGCGGTCCACCTGCGGGCGCGAAATGCCCGGGTCCTTCTCGCCGAAGAGCAGCAGCAGGGGAGTCTCGAGCGAACGGCTCTCTTCGACGATCGGCACGATGCGCGGGCCGTAGAACGAGACGGCCGCTCGCAGCGCGCCGGGCTCGCGGCACGCGAGCAGGAACGCGAGGCGCCCACCCATCGCGAGGCCGAGCGCGCCCAGGCGTGACCCGTCCACGCGGTCGTCCGCGCGCAGCGCCTCGAGCGCAGCCCGCAGGTCGCCCAGGATCCGCTCGTCCTTGGTGCGCTCCTCGGGAGCGTCGCTCAAGGCGATCGTTCGCATGACCCTGTCGGTCGCTCGGTCCGGCTCGCCGTAGGGAATCGCTCCCCCGCCCTCCCGGTAGTAGAGGTCCGGCGCGAGCGCCACGTAGCCCGCCCCCGACAGCCGCCGCGCGACCCCGCGGACGTGGTCGCTCAGGCCGAACGCGTCCATGAGCACCAGCACGCCGGCGCGCGGCGGCCGAGTCGTGGCGGGCAGGCAGAGGAACGCCGGCATCTCGCCACCCGGCGCCTCGATCTCGAGAGTCTCGACGCTCGTCTGCATGCGGTTACATACCAGAGGCAGGTCTCTTGACTGCATCCTATACCCTGCGCGGCTCGGAGGAGCACGAATGAGCGGAAAGACTCGCGGCCCCGGACGGGTGGGCCGGCGCAGCGTGCGCCGGATCCGCTCCGGGCTGCGCCGCCACGGACTGGTGCTGCGTCCGCGGGCGATCCGCCGGCTCGCGCAGCGGCACCGGCTGCGCTTCACGTCGGGCAACCGACTGCTCGTGTTCAGCCACGGCGCCGACGGCCTCGAGGCCATGCTCGAGGCGATCACGTCTGCCCGCGCACGCATCCACCTGGAGACCTACATCCTGCGGGCCGACACGACCGGCGCGCGCTTTCTCGATGCCTTGACCGACCGCGCGGCCGCTGGCGTGGCCGTGCGCGTGCTCTACGATGCCGTCGGCTCCCGCGGGCTCGCGGAGTCCGCGCTCGAACCGCTGCGCCGCGCCGGCGGGGACGTGGTGGCGTTCAATCCGCTTCGCCGCGTGTGGCCGGATTTCGCTCCGCGCCGGCGGGATCACCGGAAGATCCTGGTCATCGACGGGAAGTGCGCCTTCACGGGCGGGCTCAACATCGGCGACGAGTACGCGCACGGGCTCGGCGAGGGCGACGACGGCTGGCGCGACACGCACGTCCGGGTGGACGGGCCGGCCGTGCGCGATCTGGAGGCGGTCTTCCTGGAGAGCTGGTTCCGCGCGGACGGGCCGGACATCCACTGGGAGGACGTGCTCACACGAGCGCCCAGGCCCGTGGGGGACGTGCGCTGCGCCGTGCTCGCGGACGGGCCGAGCTACCCGCGGCGCCGGATGCGTGACTTCCTGGTGGGAGCGCTCGCCGAGTCGGCCGACCGGGTGATCCTCGAGACGCCCTACTTCGCACCCGGCCGGCGCGTGCTGCGTGCGCTCTCGGCGGCCGCGCAGCGCGGCGCGGACATCGACCTGCTGCTCGCCGGGCGCACGGACCACCCGATCCTCCGGCGCGCCGCGCGGGCGATCCTGCCGCAACTGCTCGAGCGCGGCATCCGCGTGCACGAGTACGAGCGCGCCATGATGCACGCGAAGGTCGGCGTGTTCGACGGCAACTGGGCGTTCGTGGGCACGTCGAACCTGGACCAGCAGAGCCTCGAGCACAGCTTCGAGGTCAACCTGATCCTGGAGGGGGGCGACGTAGTCGACCAGTTGCTCGTCGCGTTCGCGGCCGACCGGGAGGGATCCCGGCGAGTCGACCGCGACATGCTCGCGCGGCGCGGCTTCGCGGAGCGGGCGCTTGACCGCGCCTCAGCGTGGTTACTCTCCCTTTACTGACCGGAATCCGGGTACCCTGGGCCGCGCGCGACGACTCCCACTGCCCGAGGAGGGGCCATGCAGATCCGAAACATCCTCGTTCCCGTCGACTTCTCGGCGGACTCGGACCACGCGACCGGCGTCGCCACCGACTTGGCGAAGAGCTTCGGGGCCAAGCTGTTGCTGCTCCACGCCTATCACCTGCCCGCCCAGATCGCGATGCCGGACCAGGTGATGGTCCCGCAGGAGTACTGGGACGGCGTACGCGACGCCGCCCAGCGCAAGCTCGAGGAGTGCCGAGCCAGCGCCGCGTCGAACGGCGTCGAAGTCGAGGTCGAGTTGGTGGCGCAGGCTCCGTCGTTCGCGATCAGCGAGACCGCCAAGCGGGTGAACGCGGACCTGATCGTCATGGGTACGCGCGGGCTCACCGGCTTGAAGCACGTGCTCCTCGGAAGCACGGCCGAGCGCACCGTGCGCCTGGCGCCCTGCCCGGTGATGACGGTCAAGGCCGACGAGGAATGAGCGGAGACCCGCTCTTCGGGACGATCGTGGTCCCGATGGACTTCTCGAAGCCCGCCATGAGCGCGCTCGAGGCGGCGGCGGGCCTCTGCGAGAGCGGCGCCGCCCGCCAGATCGCCTTGGTGCACGGCAACTACGTGCCCGTCGAGCTGCTCGAGTTCGCGCAGGGGCAAGGCGGCGACCTGACGTCCCGCATATCGGAGCGCGCAGCCGACGCACTGTCGAAGCTGCTCGCCGACCTGCAGGACCGCGGAATCTCGTCGGAGTACTTCGCACTCCAGGGGGCTCCCTGCGACGTGATCCTGGAGACGGTCCAGGAGCGCGGCGCGGACCTGATCGTGATGGGCACGCACGGCCACAGCGGACTCGCCCACCTCGCACTCGGCAGCGTCGCCGAGCGGGTCGTGCGCCTGTCTCCGGTACCGGTGCTGACAGTCAAGGCCGGCGACGCCGGCTGACGACGATCACGTCGCGGCGGGTCGCCGACCCACCCACCTGCGACGACCCGAACCAGCTCGTGATGCTGACCACGAGCGCGGCGAGCGTGGCGGAGCCCAGGTCGGCCAGGTGGAAGCCCGGCAGCAGGGCCGACACGACCAGCAGCATGGCGCCGTTGACCACCAGCAGGAAGAGCCCGAGCGTGACGAGGGTGATCGGCAGCGTCAGCAGCACGACGAGCGGACGCACCACGGCGTTGACGAAGCCGAGCAGGAGGGCGGCGGCGAACAGCGATCCGGCTCCCGCGAACTGCACGCCCGCGAGCAACGCCGCCGCCAGCCAGAGACCGAACGCCGACAGCGCCAGCCGCAGCAGGAATCCACTCATCTCCCGAGCCTCGGCACCGAACGCAGCTCGTCCAGTAGCCACGCGGCAGCGCGGCAGGACTTGTCGAAGTCGCCGAGATGCAGGCTCTCGTTCTCGCCGTGCGCGTTGCAGATCGGGTCCTCGAGTCCGAGCAGCAGGGCGGGCGCCCCACCCAGGACCTCGGCGAAGGGGCCCACGAAGGGGATCGTTCCGCCGCAGCCGATCTCGACCGACGGCCGCCCGTAGCCGGCGGCGAGCGCCCGCCGAGCGGCGTCGAAGGCCGGCCCTTCGGGGACGGTCCGCCACCCCGGCACCGCGGCCCCCGGGCGCACTTGGACCTGGACCCCCCAGGGCGGGTCGGCCTCGAGCGCGCGCTGCACCAGGCCGCGCACGCGCACCGGGTCCTGACCCGGAGCGACGCGCACGCCGACCAGCGCACGCGCCTCGTCGATCAACTGGTTCGACGCGCCGGCCAGCGGCGCGGATTCGAGCGCGATGACCGCCACGCTCGGACGCAGCCAGAGCCGCTCGTAGACGCTGCGCGACGCGTCGCCGGCGACGCGCACGCCGGCCGGCAGTCCGGCCTCGCGGCGGAAGTCGTCCGCGTCGAAGGGGAGCGCGGCGAGCCGGGCGCGCTCGGCGTCGGTCAGCTCCGGTACGTCGTCCTCGATGCCGTCCAGCGCGATGCGCCCGTCGTCGTCTACCAGCCGCGCGAGCACGCGCGAGAGCGCCGTGGCCGCGTCGAGCACCGGTCCGCCCCAGAGGCCGCTATGCAGCGGACGCTCGAGCGCGCGCACGGTCACGGCGACGCTGACCATCCCGCGCAGGCTGGTCGTGAGCGCCGGGACGCCGGTCGCCAGGTTGGCCGTGTCCGACAGCACGATCACGTCGGCCGCGAGCCGCTCGCGGTGCTCGCGCAGGAAGCCGGTCAGGTTCGGCGAGCCGATCTCCTCTTCGCCCTCGACGAGCAGCTTGACGCGCACGGGCAGACCGCCCGCCGCGTCGAGCCAGCCGCGCAGCGCCGCCAGGTGCAGCATCAGACCCGCCTTGTCGTCGACGACCCCGCGGCCGTAGAGGCGCCCGTCCGCGCGAAGGGTCGGCTCGAAGGCCGGACTCTCCCACCGCTCGGCGCGGCCCGGCGGCTGTACGTCGTGGTGCGCGTAGATCAGGACGGTCGGGGCGTCGTCGGGCGCGTCGAGCCACTCACCGAGCACGTAGGGGTGCGAGCCCTCGACCTGGAGAACCTCGACCCGCTCGAGCCCGACGTCCTCGAGCAGCCCGGCGACGTGCTCCGCCGAGCGGACCACCTGCGCGGGCTCGAAGCCCGGCGCGGACACGCCCGGAATGCGCGAGAACTCGATCAACTCCTCGAGCGTGCGCTCCCGACGCGCGTCGAGGGCCACGATCGCCTGTTCCGCTCCGCTCAGCGCTCTCCCTCCCCCGCTCGCCCCCGGCCCCATTGGCAAGGGCGGGCTCCGGTAGAATGACGCGATGACGTGGAAACCGGAAGTAGAGGGAATCGAGCTGCGAAAGCGGCTGGCGCTCGAGCAGGGCGGCAGCGAGGCCGTGGCCAAGCAGCACGCCGCCGGACGCCTGACCGTTCGCGAGCGCGTCGGCGGCCTGGTGGACCCCGGCTCGTTCCGCGAGCAGGGGCCGATGGCCGGCCACAGCGAGACCGACGAGAGCGGCGCGCTGACCTCGTTCACGCCGGCCAACTTCGTGCTCGGCTTCGCACGCATCGAGGGCCGGCCCGTCATCGTCGGCGGCGAGGACTTCACGCTGAAGGGCGGCTCGCCCTCTCCCGCCGGGCTGCGCAAGAGCGTGTTCTCCGAAGAGATGGCGCTCCGCTACCGGCTTCCGCTGGTGCGCTTCCTCGAGGGCGGAGGCGGCAGCGTGCCGCGGCCATCGTCCGGGGAACGCAAGGCGCCACCTCCGTCCGCTCCGCCGGCGAACGCCCCACCGCGCTTCATGTCGATCGCGCGGCTGCTCGGCGAGGTTCCAGTGGTCTCCGCGGCCGTCGGCGCGACCGCGGGCTTTCCGGCGGCGCGTCTCGTGGCTTCGCACTTCTCGCTGATGATCCGGGAGACGTCGCAGGTGCTGATCGGCGGCCCCAGGCTCGTCGAACGCGCGGTCGGGCAGAGCATGACCAAGGAGGAACTCGGCGGCTATCGAGTGCACCAGGCCAGCGGCGTGGTCGACAACGTGGCGAACGACGAGAAGCACGCGTTCGAGCTGATCCGCCGCTTCCTGGGCTACCTGCCGACGAACATCTCCGACGTGGCTCCGGTCACGGCCTGCGACGACCCGACGGGACGGGAAGCCGAAGAGCTGCTGTCGATCGTGCCGCGCGAGCGGCGCAAGGTCTACAAGATGCGCCGCGTGCTCGACGCGGTGCTCGACGAGGGCTCGTTCTTCGAGCTGACTCCGGGCTGGGGCCGCACGCAGATCACCGGACTGGCGAGGCTCGACGGACAGCCGGTCGGCGTCATGGCGAACGACCCGCACTTCTACGCCGGCGCCATGACCGCCGACGGCGCGCAGAAGGTGCGCCGCTTCCTCGACCTCTGCGACACCTTCCACCTGCCGATCGTCAGCTTCGTCGACGAGCCCGGCTTCATGATCGGACCCGACGCCGAGCGCACCGCGACGATCCGCCACGGCATGGCGGCGCTCTGCGCGGTCATGCAGTGCAGCGTGCCGTTCGTCTCGGTCATCGTGCGCAAGGTCTTCGGCGTCGCGGGCGCGGCGCACTTCGGCCCCGGCGGTGAGGTCTTCGCGTGGCCGTCGGCCGAGAGCGGCGCGCTGCCGCTCGAGGGAGGCGTGGCGGTGGCGTTCCACCGCCAGATCGCCGCGGCGCCGGACCCCGAGGCGTTCCGCCGCGAACTCGAGGAGAAGCTGGTCGCACAGCGCAATCCCTACGGCCGCGGCGAGGGCTTCGGCGCCAACGACCTGATCGACCCGCGCCAGACGCGCCCGGTGCTCTGCGACTGGGTGGACCGCATCCAGATGCGCCTGCGCGAGCACACGGGTCCGCGCAGCTATACCTACCGCCCGTAGGCCGGGCCGTTCGCTCGAGGCCGGCGGCTCAATCGGGGACGCGCAGGCGCGTCAGCGCGAAGATGGCGAAGCCGCTCAGGCCCGAGAGCAGCAGCCAGGTCGGCGCATAGCCCCCGAGCGCGGAGTGCAGCAGGCCGACGACCAGGGGGCCGAGGCCGGCCGCCATCTGCGTCACGAGCTGCAACAGCCCGAATACCGTGCCGAACGACGGGATGCCGAAGATCTCGCCGGTCAGCAGCGACTGCATCATGAAGATGTTGCCGATGGTGAGGCCGAAGAGCAGCGACGCGGCGACGAGCCCCGCGGGACCGCGCAGCAACCCGAAGGCGAGCAGCCCCAGCGCCTGCACGCAGAAGAGCGCGATGCACAGGCGCCGCTTGTCCACGCGGTCGGCGAACAGGCCGCCGACGACCAGCCGGCCCACGACGCTGGCACCGGGCATCAGCGAGAACGCGAAGGCCGCCTGGCGCGAGTCGAGCTCCTCGTTGAAGAAGGACAGCGCGTGGATCAGCAGACCCACCTGCCCGAGCAGCACGCACCCGAACGCCACCGCCAGCCACAGGAACGCCCCGGTTCGCACGGCCTCTCCCGCGCGCCAGATGCGGTACTGCCGCGCCGGGTCGAGCAGCGCGTTGCCCTGCGCCGCCGTGGCGTCGCCATCGGTCTCGAGCCCGTAGACCTCGGGATCCGAGCGCAGCACCCAGAGGGTGACGGGAACGCCGAGCGCGACGACGGCCAGCGCGAGCCAGCCCGTGGCGCGCTCGATGCCCTCGCGCTCCATCAGCAGCGCCGCCAGCGGCACGATCAGCACCCCGCCGAGCGACACGCCGGTCTGCGAGACGGCCATGGCGCGCGACCGGTGCGCGACGAACCAGCGGGTGACGAGCGCCGAAGACGGGATCGCCCCCGCCAGCGCGAAGCCCAGCGCCAGCAGTGCGTAGATCGGCATCAGCTCGCCGGGCGATCCGGCGTGGCCGACCGCGACCAGCGCGACCGCCATCAGCCCGAGCCCGAGCAGGATCGCGACCCGCGCGCCGAAGCGGTCGATCAGCATTCCCACGCCGGGACCGACGACGCCCGCGACCACGAAGAACAGCGTCGACGCGGCGGAGACCTGGGCGAGCGACCAGCCGCGCTCGGAGACCAGGCCGTTCAGCAGCACCGGCTGACCGTAGAACCCGATCCCGACGGCGACGAACGCCAGCAGCGCGGAACCGAAGACGATGAACCAGCCGTAGAAGACGCCGGGAAAGAGCCGGTGGATCCGCGGCAGCGGGCGCGGCGGCCCGCCGGCCGTCACGCCGGGTCCGCGAGCTTCTCGACGAACCGCCCCAGGTCGCGCTCGGTCTCGTCGGTCTGTCCGCCCAGCTCCATGAAGCGCTGCATGCGCTCCTGCGCGGGCTTCGTGGCGAGCGTGCGGTCGAAGGCGTGCGCCTCGCCGATCAGCCCGTCGACCAGGTCCCCGTCGGCGTGGCTCAGCGACTCCTTCGCCAGGGCGATCGCCTCGGCCGGAAAGGACGCGATGCGCGCGGCGAGGCGGTCGACGAAGCCGTCGATCTCGTCCGCGGGAAGCGCGCGGTTCACCCAGCCGTATCGCTCCGCGAGGTCGGCGTCGAAGTCCTCGCAGCCGAAGATCACTTCGGCGGCGCGCGCCCGGCCGATCAGCCTTGGCAGGCGCTGCGTACCGCCCCCGCCGGGCAGGATGCCGAGCGCGACTTCGGGCTGGGACAGGACGGCACGGCCGCGGGCCGCGAAGCGCATGTCGAGACCGAGCAGGAACTCGCTGCCCCCTCCGCGCGCGCGCCCAGCGATCACGCCGATGCTCACCTTGGGCATCGTGCGGAAGCGGTCCACCATGGCGTGGAAGAAGTTCAGCGCCTCGCCCCTCGGAGGCACGTCGGTCGGAAGCTGCTGGATCAGCGTCACGTCGGCGTGCGCGATGAAGTAGTCGGGGTTCGCGCTGCGAAAGACGACGACGCGAACGGACTCGTCAGCCTCGAGCTCGAGGCTCAGCCGCGCCATCTCGCCCATCAACGCGCCGTCGAAGAGGTTGATCGGCGGGTGGTCGATCGCGACCTGCGCCACGCCGTCCGTGACGCCGACCGAGAGACACGCGTAACCGTCGTAGGCCATGTTCTCCTCCGGCACCTGCAGCGTATCATGCGGCATGGCGATCAGACTCGGTCTGGGCATCGGCGCCTTCCCGTTCTCGGACGCGCGCGCGTTCTGGCGCTGGGTCGACCTGTGCGAAGAGGGCGGAATCGACTCGCTGTGGCAGACCGACCGGCTGGCCTCGAAGCAGCCCTTCCTGGAGTCGATCTCGACCATGGCGGCCCTGGCGGGCGCGACCGAGCGGATCAAGTTCGGCATGAACGCCGTCGTGGTCAGCGTGCGCGACCCGCTCGTGACCGCCAAGCAGTGCGCGACCATCGACTTCTTGAGCGGCGGACGGCTGCTGCCGGTGTTCGGCGTAGGACGCGACACCGCGCCCGAGTTCCGCGCCACCGGCCGGAGTCCGCGCGCGCGCGGCTCCCGCTCGAACGAGGCACTGGAGCTGATGCGCCGGCTCTGGAGCGAGGAGAGCGTCAGCTTCGAGGGCGAACACTACCGCTACGAGGACGCCTCGATCTCTCCACGGCCCGTCCAGCAGCCGCTGCCGCTGTGGATCGGCGGCTCGAGCCCCGCAGCGATTCGCCGCACCGCGCGGCTCGGCACCGGCTGGCTCGGCGGCACGGAGTCGGCGAAGCGCACCGGCGAGGTGATCGCCGCGATCCGGGCCGAGGCCCCGAAGGCGGGCCGGACCATTCCCGACGACCACTACGGGGCCACCATCGCCTTCCGCTTCGGGAGCGACGCCGACCCCGTGGTCGAGCAGGCGGCCTCGGTGCGCCGCCGCGTGACGACCTCGGACCCGCGAGACCTGCTGGCGGTGGGCGACGCTGCCGCGATCCGGACCCGCATCGGGGAGTACGTGGCGGCGGGCGCGTCCAAGTTCGTGATGATCCCGTTGGCTCGCGGCGACGACGACCTGCTCGAACAGAGCCGCAGACTGGTCGGCGAGGTCCTCCCCGCCTTCGAGCCGCGCGCCCCGGTATAATCGGATACAGACATGCTCGACCGCTTCGACGACTTTCCCATCCACCAGACACCGGAGCCGATCCGGCAGCCCGTGTCGGGCGACCGGAACGCCTACGACCGCTACTTCTTCAACGGGTACACCGCCGACGGCGAGATCTACTTCGCCGTCGCCTTCGGCCTGTACCCGAACCGCCGGGTGATGGACGCATCGCTGAGCCTGGTGCGGGACGGCGTGCAGTACTCGCTTCACGCCTCGCGGCTCGCACCCGACGCGCGCGACGAGATCACGGTCGGCCCGATCTCGATCGAGGTCGTCGACCCGATGCGCGAGCTACGCGTGCGCGTGACCGAGAACGCGCACCCGCTCTCGGCCGACCTGGTCTTCCGCGCGCGCACGCCGGCGGTCGAGGAGCCGCGCTTCCAGCGCCACTCCGGCACCCGGCTGGTCATGGACTCGACGCGCTTCACGCAGTTCGGAAGCTGGAGCGGCTCGCTGCGGCTCGATGGCGAGCAGATCTCCCTGGACCCGGCGCGGGTGCTGGGCAGCCGCGACCGGTCCTGGGGCATCCGGGGCGTGGGAGAGCGGGAGACGGGGGCTCCCGGCGCGGAGCGTCCCCAGTTCTACTGGCTCTGGGCGCCGCTCAACTTCGACGACCTGTGCCTGCACTTCGGGACGAACGAGGACGCCACGGGGACGCCCTGGCACCAGAGCGCCTGTACGGTGCCGCTGCTCGGCGCCGGGGACTCGCCCGTCGAGGCCGGCGGGATCGAGCGCATGGCGTCCGTCGAACACCGGGTGCGCTGGAGGCCCGGCACGCGGCGCGCAGACTCCATGCAGATCGTCTTCCACCCGCGCGGCGGGGGCACCCGCACCGTCGAACTGGAGCCGCTGCTCGACTTCCAGATGCTCGGCATCGGCTACCTGCACCCGGAGTGGGGGCACGGCGTCTGGAAGGGCGAGGACGCGCTCGGCTTCGAGTCCTGGAAGCTCTCCGAGCTGGACCCGATGCAGCCCCAGCACCTGCACGTCCAGGCGCTGTGCCGCGCGCACTTCGAGGGGCGCACCGGAACCGGCATCCTCGAGCAACTGGTGATCGGGGCGCACGCACCTTCCGGCTTCGAAGGGCTTCTCGACGGCGCAAGCTGAGTGCAACCCGGCGCACACCGTGCGCCCGGCCCTCAAGCCACGGCGACGACCCGCCGAGAGAAAAGGCGTGTCGTGCTTCGAAAGGATCGTGCGCCGGGTACCGGGATTCGCCGGCTATTCCGACGCGCGTCATCGCCGCAGCAGCGACCGCGCGCTGCGGCAGTTCGTGGCCACCCGCATCGACCGCATCGTTCCCGAGCTGCACGTGGCGGCCAAGGAAGCATCCCAGACGGTCGCCGCCGAGATCGGGGACGTGATCGACGACCTGGAGTCGATCCGCTGCGACCTGAGCCACGCGGACCGCGACTACGCCGGCTTCTTCACGGACTGCGCCTGGGACCGGGTGGACGTGCTCGGACCGGTCTACGCGCGCGACGACCAGATCGTCGAGACGCTCGTCGTGCTGTCGGTGTCGATCGAGGAGGGGAACTTCACGCCCCCCCACCTGGGCCGCGAGGTTCGGCACCTGCACCGCACGCTCTCCGAGCGCTCGAGCGCCATGCTGACGCTCGCGCAGTCGTGGTCGCTGCACTGCCAGCCCGCCTGATCAGCCCCGGATCAGCTCCGAGAGCAGGTCGAGCGCTCGGGCGATGCGCGGGCCGTACCAGCTGAGCAGCTCTCCCTCGATCACGCACACCCGGCCCGCGGCCGCCGCCGGCAGGTCGAGCGCCAGAAGCTCGTCGCGGTCGCGCGGACCGAACTCGTAGGGCTCGGTCGGCAGCAGCACCAGGTCCGGCGCCGCCGCGACCAGGGCGTCCTCGTCGACGCGCGGGTAGCGGCGCTCGCCCTCGCCGAACACATTGTGGCCGCCGCACTCGCGAATCAGGTCGTGCGCGAAGGTGTCGGGTCCGACCGCCATGTAGGGGCGCTTCCAGACCAGCGCGGCGACCCGGGGAGGCGCCTCCGGCCGGCGCTCGCGGGCGCGCTGCCAGGCGGCGTCGATCTCCTCGACGATGGGAGCCGCGGCCTCCGGACACCCCCCGATGCCGGCCAGCAGCGAGATGTCGTCGACGCCCTCGCGGACCGTGCGCGCGTAGGTCACGAAGACGCGCAGCCCCAGGGCCTCGAGCCGCTGCACGTCGCGGCGCGTGTTCTCCTCGCGGTTGGCCAGCACCAGGTCGGGCGACAGCTCGGCGATGCGCTCGATCGACGGGTTCTTCGTCCCGCCGACCCGTGGCAGGCCCCGGACGCCCGAGGCGGGGTGCACGCAGTAGTCCGTGATCCCGACGACGCGCTCTCCGAGACCCAGCGCGAACAGCGTCTCGGTATGCGACGGCACCAGCGAGACGATCCGGAGCGGGGGTCCGGCGAGCCGGTGCTCGCGCCCGCGCGCGTCGCGCAACGGGCTGCTCAAGACCAGGGATCCGGGTCCAGGTCCGACAGGTCCACGGGCTCCTCCGCCAGCTCGGCCACCCAGGCGCGCAGGACTGCCAGGCCGGGGCGCTCGGTCGCGGCGTGGCCCGGGTCCACCAGCGACAGGCCGCCGTCCAGGGCCTTGCGCGCGGCGTGGTGGCCCAGGTCGCCCGTCACCAGCGCGTCCGCGCCCGCCGCGCGGGCGTCGGTGATGAAGTCGGACCCCGAGCCCGGCACGACCGCCACGCGGCCGAGCGTGC
>JAFDDB010000198.1 GCA_019311115.1 Deltaproteobacteria bacterium | reverse complement strand
AGTTCCTTCTCGGCGCCCACGATCCAAGGCAGGCCGTCGTCCTCGTCGGGCGAGGCCGACCAGATCTCAAGGTCGCTCCACGCTACGAAGGCCGATGCCCCCTTCTTCTTCTCCGACGCCGCGACCCAGAGCGAGATCGTCGATGCGCCCGCCGAAAGCTCGACGCTGCCTTCAAAGACCGCCTCGTCGGGACTCACCTCGCGGACCAGCAGTACGTGGTTCGTCTCGCCTACGCGACTGTGGATGGCCACCTTGGCACTCGCTCCGCGGGCGTGCGAGATCGCGGCCAGCGAGAGCCGAAAGGAGAGCCGCGATGCCGGAGGGACGATCAGCTCGAAGCTGCAACGCGAGAACGGATCCTGGACGAAGCCGAACCACTCGCGGCCGCCCTCGATCGTGCCGAACTCGACGTCCTTCCCGGTGCTGCAGTGCACCGGAATGCCGCTGTCTCGCAGTGCGAACTTCCGCTCGGGTTCGCCCCGGGGACCGCAGCCGACGGCAAGCAGCACGCAAGCCAAGGTCAGCAGGCCGGCAGGCGTGCGGCTACGCAAGGCGGGGTCCTCCTGAGTGCGGGCGCCACTCTACCGGAAGCCGCGGTGCCGAGCCATGACTCGAGTTCGTTGAAGAGCGTCGAGTTGTCTGCGTCAGAGCCCGTGTGATAAACTGCTCCCGCTCGCGCGTCGGGATACGCGCATGACCCGCCGATTCGCCCGCCCGCGACGTCTTCGTCGCGAGTTCCGCGCGCGATGATCGGTTCGTGCGAGGGGACGTGATGCAGTCCAGATCAGCCGTCTCCCTCGTACTCGCACTCACCGCGTTGAGCGCCGTTGGCGCGGTGCTCTGGATCGCGTTCGCGCACAGCATCCCGCTCCCCTTCGTCGACGTGCCGGGTCCACACGCCGAGATCCACGGCCTGGCGGGACCGCTCCTCGTACTGATCGCCACGGGCGTTCTCTGGGCCGCACACGAACGGCAGGCCCTGCGCGAAGCCCTGGGGAGGGCGATCTCCGGAACCGCCACGTCGAGCGACGAGCGCGTCGCCAGGCTGATCGTACTCGCGCTCGTGGTCACGGGCTTCCTGCTGCGCCTGGCGCGCGCCGGCGAGTACGGGCTGAATCCGGACGAGGCGCAACTGGTCTGGGTCGGCGCACCGGAGACGCTGGCCGGCGTCTGGAAGTACGAGCGGATCTCGCCCCACCCCCCGGCGATCTTCCTGGTCCTTCACTACATGCTGAAGTTCTCCTGGAACCTGGTGTGGCTGCGGCTTCCATCGATCGTGTCGGGCGCCTTCCTGATCTGGATCAGCTACCGGTTCGCGCGTGAGCTGTTCGGGACACCTGCGGGTGTCGCCATGGCGTGGCTGGTCGCGTTCGCGCCGGCGATCTTCGAACTCGGCCGCGTGGCGCGAAACTACGTGCCCGGGTTCGCGCTGATCGTCCTCGCCCTGTTCTTCTTCGTGCGCTTCCTCAAGGCGGGACGTTGGCGCGACTTTGCGTGGTACTCGCTCTTCGCGCCGCTCGCGGTCACCTGGCACTACGTCTTCTTGCTGGGCTTCGCAGCGATGAAGATCGTGCTCGCAGTGGAGTTCCTGCGCCACAGGCGGCCGTTCTCGTGGTGGCTCCGAGCGGGTGCGTTGCAGCTTCCGTTCGCTGCACTGATGGTGTTCCTGTACCTGCAGCACATCGCGAAGATGCCGGACATGCTGGTGAACTTTCACCTCAATGTGTACGACTGGATGCTCGAGTACGACGCGAATCGCCCGTTCCGTTCCATCGAGCAGATCTGGCGGCTACTGGCGCCGGGCGGCACGCAGTGGATCCTCTTCCTGTTCTCTTCGCTCGGCGTCGGGCTCCTGGCCGTCAACCGCAACTGGCTGGCGCTGCTCGTGTGCGTCGTGCCGGTCCTCGTGGCGCAGGGGTTCTCCTGGGCGGGCAAGGTGCCGTTCGGCATGACCCGGCACAGCGTCTACGTGTTTCCTTTCCTGTTCGGACTCGTCGTCTGCCACGTTCCGGAGATCCTGACCGGCTACCGCTCGACGCGCGAGAACCTCCAGAAGCTCTTCGCCCGCTGGAATCTCGACGTGCGCATCCCCGGCGTCGGGCGCGCACCCTCGCTGGCGGGTCCGGCGTTGGGCGTCGCGGCCGCCTGCGCGGTCGGAGCGCTGTTCATGTTCAGTTCGCTGCTCGATTCCAACGACGAGAAGCAGCGCAACCCCTTCTTCCAGGGCTCGTACCACGGCACCGAGCTGATCCGTCACTACCGCCAGGCCGATGTCGAACGTGCCTTCGAGCTGCTCGAGCAGTATGCGGGCCCGAACGACTGGGTGCTGCTCGACTTCGTCGGTGCGTACATGCTGCGCATGCACCTGCAAGAGCCGCCGAACATCTATCCGAGCGACGACGAGCGCGAGGCTCGCGACATCCGCATGCCCGCCCTCGAGGACCGCAGGCCCCAGCGGCGAAAGCACAACGGCGTGCAGTACTTCTTTGCCAAGGGCACGCCCTTGATCCACGCTACCGATGCCATGGAGATGCTCCGCGACGTGCGAGCGAACTTCGACCTGAGAAGCCCGGACAAGGTGTGGATGCTGCGCAGCGCCTGGTCGGGGCAGCTCATGCGTCCGTTCGAGGACCCGGGGATGTCGATCCGCGTCGACCGGCGGGCCAATCGCGAGTCCGGTGGCATCCTCTTCGGCATCGAGACGCGTGAGCTGCGCGCACTGACCCGGCAGCACGAGGACGACGGGCAGAGCCGCCGCTACGGAGAGCGCTGGAAGCCCGAGAAGCCTTGACTCGGGGGACCGCCGTCTTCTACTCTTCCTTTCCAGAAAACCCTTTCCTTACGGAGGGTTAGGAGCTCGAAAATGAGCGCCCAGCCGGACTTCAGCATCATCACGACCTGCTACTTCGAAGAGCAGAGCATCGACGAGTTCTACACGCGCCTGCGCAAGACCGCCCGCTCGCTCGGCCGCTCGTACGAAATGGTCATGGTCAACGACGGGAGTACGGACGGCACCTTCGCTCGGTTGAAGCACTTCTTCGACACCGACCCCAATGTCACGACCGTCCTCGACCTGTACCGGAACGCGGGTCAGGTCAACGCCATGACCGCCGGCCTGACGCACGCGCGTGGCAAGGCCCTGGTCTTCATCGACAGCGACCTGCAACTCGATCCCGAGGACCTGCCGTCGCTCGTCGAGGAGTTCGACAAGGGTTACGACATCGTCACCGGCTACCGAAAGGACCGCCGGGACCCGCTCCTGCGCCGGATTCCCTCGTGGCTCGCGAACATCGTGATGCGCCGCGTGGCGCGCCACAGCCTTCGCGACTTCGGCTGTACCTTCAAGATCTACGACGCCGAGCTGGTTCGCGCCTTCGAGCTGGGACCCTTCAAGCCGTGGGTCACGGCGTACATCTTCTCTCGCGCGCAATCGTGCAAGGAGCTCCCGGTCGCACATCACGCCCGCAAGTACGGTGAGTCCGGCTGGACACTGCGGAAGCTCGTGTCCTTCTACATGGACCACATGGTCGGACTCTCCGAGCGCCCCTTCCAGTGGATGTCCGCTCTGTGCCTGGCGTTCGCCTTCCTGTTCTTCCTGCGCATCGGCTTCGCGTGGGCGGTTCCGATCAACGTGCTGCCCGAGGTCACGAGCGGCATGATCCTGAACGCGATCGCCTTCGGTCTGCTGGTCACGCTGGCAGTCCTCTCCGCGGTCGGTGAGTACGTGATGCGCAGCTTCCTGATGGCGCAGAAATATCCCGCCTACGTGATTCGCGAGATCCACGAGAAGCCGCTCGAGACCGGCCCGCTCCAGTGAGCCCGAAGAAGGTCGCGATCATCGGCACTGGGGGTCTCGGCCGCGAGACTCTGTGGGCGTTCCAGGAGACGCCCGCGACCGAAGTCGTCGGCTTCCTCACGCACGACACTCCAGAGCACGGGAGCGAGGTGTGCGGCGTGCCGGTCCTGGGACCCGAGCGCTGGCTCGTCGATCACCGCGACGTCCGGGCGGTCTGCTGCATCGGCGATCCCCGTGCGCGCCGCCGCGTTACCCTGGAGCTCGAGGCCGAAGGCGTGACGTTCGCGACCGCAATCCACCCGACGGTCGCGCGCTCCGCCCACGTCGAGCTGGGCGCCGGTTGTGTGATCGGCGCGCGCGCGGTCCTCACGACCCAGGTGGTCGTCTCCGACCACGTCATCATCGGAGCCGGTGCGATCGTGAGTCACGACGCGCGGATCGACGAGTTCGCCACCCTGGCGCCGGGCGTGGTTCTCACGGGCGGCGTGCAGATCGGCTACGGCGCGGAGATCGGCGCTGGCGCCACGGTCATACCGGGCCGGTCCGTGGGGCGAGGAGCCGTCGTGGGTGCACAGGCCGTCGTGATCGAGGACGTAGAGGCCAACGTCATCGTAGCGGGGGTCCCGGCCCGCTCCATCGGCGCTATCGCGGACGACCAGCGGCTCTGACACCGACTCCACCCGCTCTGGGACCGCGGGGCCACCGCACTCCTCCGGTGTACGAGTTGATGCGAAACTTGTATGGTATTCAGCACCTTACGTAGCCTTGCCGAGCCAGACCATGACCACGCGACGCATTCCGGAGGCACTGATCGCCCGGTATCGGTTTTCCGATCCGGTCTACATCACGCGCCCCACACTGCCGAAGCTCGAGGACTACCATCGGAGCCTGGAGCGGATCTGGGCGTCGCGCTGGCTGACGAACGACGGCGAGTTCCACCGCGAGCTGACGCGTGCGCTCTCGAGCTACCTCGCGTCCCCGCACGTCAACCTGTGCTGCAACGGCACCATCGCGCTGCTGCTCGCACTCCAGGCGGCGCGCATCAACGGCGGCGAGGTGATCACCACTCCTTTCTCCTTCCCGGCGACGCCGCACGCGCTGTACTGGAACCGGGTGACTCCCGTCTTCTGCGACATCGAAGAGGAGACCTTCACGCTCGATCCGGCGCGCATCGAGAGCCTCATCGGCCCGGACACGCGGGCGATCCTGCCGGTGCACCTCTTCGGGAACCCCTGCGACGTCGAGGCCATCCAGGCGATTGCGGACCGGCACGGGCTCACCGTGATCTACGACGCGGCTCACATGATGGGCGTGACGCTCGATGGCCGGTCGATTCTCGACTGGGGTGACTTCTCGATATTGAGCTTCCACGCGACCAAGCTCTTCTCGACCGCCGAAGGCGGTGCGGTGATCTCGCACTCCGAGACCACCCGCGAGCGGATCGACT
>JAFDDB010000085.1 GCA_019311115.1 Deltaproteobacteria bacterium | reverse complement strand
GCAGAACAGCTTGCCCAGGGCAACCCGTACATTGCGAGCATCAGGGTCTACGAGATCATGTCGAACTAGACCAGCTCTCGACTGCGCCTTTGCGGTAGCTCGACATGCTTCTCTTCGCGATCCAACTGGCGCACACGCTTCTGGTTCTCTGGCTCTACGCCTGCCTCTGCTACATGGTGTACGCGCACCTCACGAGTCGTCGGAGCTGGATTCTTGCCGTCTCGTACGTCTCCGTCGCACTCGAAGGTCTCGCTGTCGTCCCTCTCGACTTTCTCTGCCCGCTCACGCTGTTCGTCCAGGATCGCTACGGCCCGAGCGTAAACGACAGCCTGATTCCGGCCCTCCTCGCCCAGTGGGTCATGCCGGTAGGCCTCTCACTGTTCGTTCTCTCGCTCGTCGCAGTGCCAGTCCGGTGGCTCTACCTCGAGCGCAACACCGCCCTCTGATCTGATGCGCCTCGCCGCCGGGCAAGACAATGCTACGGGCAACCGCCCTCTCGCGGCTCCGACGCCATCGGCCGTCCATCAGAAGGTGTCCTTTCGGAGTTCGAACGGAGTACTATACGGGCCGCCCGGGCTGGACTCAGCCACGACAGGGTCTTCGGGAGAGCCGGCCCTGGCGAGATCGAGTTGGGGAAGTGACCGAGCGCATGCCAGCCAACCAGCAGTTGTGGCGGATGTCGCTACGCGCGGCAGCAGACATGCCAATACAAGTCGTGGTACTTCTGGCTCTCCTGCTGACGGGCTGTCCGGCCTACCAGCTGAGCAAGCTTCCCGCGTCAGAGCCACTGGCTCAGCCGAGGGAACTCGACCAGGCCGGGTCCTATCGGCACGTTCGCTCGAATCGCGAGTTCCCCGCGTCGGCCGCGGGGTTCGAACGCATACGCTTGATCCAGTTCGACACAGCGGGATTGGACGTTTCAGCTAGCTATCAGACTCGCTCGCCTTCCTGTCCGGTTCTCGCCACGCTCTACGTCTATCCGGCTCCGCGCATGCACTTCGTCGGCACCCCCCCGCATACGGTTCTCGCCCTCGAGCGGAGCTGGCTCGCATCCGAGTACGCGCGCTCTCGCACAGAGATTTTCGCTCGCTACCCCGAGGCCCAGATGCGAGTCGAGGACCCGATCGTCGACCGACCTGCTCTTGGAGTTCGGGGTGTCTTCGAGCATGACTCTTCCGTCTCGGAGCTCGAGGTATCGATCGACCGGCCGTGGTTCATCAAGCACCGACACACGTTCCCGATCTCCTGCGCTCGCAAGGCGCGAAAGCTGCTCGATGTACTCCACATGGCACTTCGGCAGGAGACCGAAGCCTGACCACGAAGGCCGCGTGGCAACATGCTGGCGCCGGGGCACACTTCGAGAATGCGGAAGAGGTACACCGAAAAGCAGAAGAAGGATTTCAAGGAGAGGTTCATCCAGACGAGGCGGTACCAGATCGCGCTGGCTGTTCCGGTGTTCGGGCCATTGCTGCTGCTCCTCGCGGGCAAGCGCGCCGTCGCCGATCTCGGGCTGCAGCCGATGCTCCTGGGAACTGCCCTGCTGCTTGCGGTTGCAGCGGGCTTCTCTTGGCTCAACTGGCGCTGTCCGGCCTGCCGGAAGCACCTGGGGTGGACCCTGAACCCTCCCTGCTGCCCCCGCTGCAGGGTCGAGTTCAGCTCGTGATGAACTTTCTCGCCCTTCGCACAAGGAGCCGACATCCATGACAGCGCTGAAGATCGCCGCGATCGTGATCCTGGTCTACGTCGGGATCGTCGTCGTGTTCGAGTCCCTGATCGGATACGTGCAGCCCGCGTCCGAGTCGACGCTCGTCATCACCACGTTCGACGCCGATGGAACCGCCCACGACCGCGTCGTCTCCCGCCTGAGCAGCGATGGCCGGCTCTACGTGGCGGCCAACCACTGGCCGCGGGCCTGGTACAAGCGGGCGTTGGAGAACCCGGAGGTGCGGGTCAGCCTGGACGGCCAGACGAACGACTACCGGGCCGTCCCCGTCGATGGCGCCGAGCACGAACGCGTCGATTCTGACAACAGCCTCCCCTTCTTCTTCCGGATCCTGACCGGCTTCCCGCCCAGGTACTTCGTCCGGCTCGATTCCCGCCAGGCAGAGTGATTCAACTCCGGGCCGCGATCGTGTAGCGTGCGCGGATGGCAAACGAACCCCGCTACGGAACACCCAACGCCCCGTACATCGCGAGCTGGTTCCAGCTCGAGGAGGACGGGCCCATGTGGGCCCTCAACCTGATGAAGTACAGGGAGGTCGCCGACTACGCCGACGGCCGTGAGTCGAACCTGACCGGGCAGGAGGCGGACGACGCGTACGCACCCCTCGGTCCACTCGCGGCGGTAGGCGCGCGGGTCGTCTTCGTCGGCCAGGTCGCCGGACAGCTCCGAGGCGACGACACCGAGTGGGACCGCATCGGCGTCGTGCTGTACCCGAGGCGCCGGGCGCTGATCGAGATGAACCAACGCGAGGACTTCCAGGAACTGCACGCGCACAAGGACGCGGGCATGGAGAGGACGATCGTGGTGGCGTCTTTCCCCAGCAAGGGAGAGCCGCTCCCCATGGACGTCCCCTCCGCCGTCGGTACGGATCAGCGCGTGCTGCTCCAAGTCGTGGCCGACGCCTCCGCGGACGACCTGGCCAGCGGCATCGAGGCGACGCGGATCGCTCGCTTCGACATCGAAGGCTGGATCCTCGGCGACAACCGCGAGTGGGCCGAGGCGCGCTGGGACCTCATCAGCCGCGAGACCGCCGAGGCACTCGTGGCGTCCGAGTCCGCAGCCGACTCAGCTGGCTACACGGTGGTACTCACCCCGACCATCGACACCATCGCCGCGTCGGTCGTCGAGCCGCTGCCGGCCTGAACAGCGAGGTTCAATGCCCATCAAGGTCTTGAGCCTGAACATCTGGAACCGGGACGGCGCCTGGCCCGAACGCGCGAAGCTGATCCAGAAGTGGCTCGACCGGCTCGAGCCCGACCTGATCGGACTCCAGGAGGTGCTGCGCGGAGCCGACGTCGAGCCGCTGCTCGAGTTGCTCGACGGCCGCGGCTATCACGTGGAGTACGCCCGCTCCGGCCCGTTCTGGGAGGACGAGTCGCTCGACTTCGGGAACGCCGCGGCGAGCCGCTGGCCGATCACGGACCACGAAGTGCTGGCGCTCCCCAAGGGCCGCTACACCGACGCATGCTCGGCCCTGTCGATCACGACGGACAGCCCGCAGGGGCCTGTCTCGTTCACGACGACGCATCTCATGTACACGGTGTACGCGGGTCACGTGCGCGAGCAGCAGGTGCTCGCGCTCTCCGAGCTCGTCCTGCGGCGTCGTCCGAAGGGCGGCTTTCCGCCGATCGTCTGCGGCGACTTCAACGCCGGCCCGGAGTCTTCCGAGATCCGCTTCATGAAGGGACTGCAGTCGCTCGAAGGCCGGAGCTTCTACCTGCTCGACGCTTGGGAGCACGCCGGCGACGGAAGCCGCGGCGAGACGATGACGCCGCGCAACCGCTACTGCCGGCTGCCGGGAAACCTGGGCCTCCGCATCGACTACGTCTTCGTCGGTCCGGCGCTGCCCGACACACCGGGCCGGATCGAGCGCTGCGCCGTGGTCTGTGACGAAGAGGAGAACGGCGCCTTCCCCTCCGACCACTTCGGCGTCTACGCCGAGCTCTCCTAGAGGCACGGGCGTGAAGCGAGCTGCCGTCATCGTGCTGGTGCTCATCGTGCTCTGCGTCGTCGCCTTCCTGCAGCGCTATCACCTCATGGTGCTCGCTGTCCGGGCGCTGGGCCCGCCCGCGCTCCTCGACGCCGCCGACGAGGGTCCCGGGGTCCGCTGGCACGACGACTACTTCACGGTCCAGAAGCTCGACGAGCGTACCTTTGCGCTGGGCGAGCCGCGCTACTGGCAGCAGAACTACAGCTACCTGATCGTCGGGTCCGAACGCGCCGTGCTGTTCGACGCGGGACCCGGCATTCGCGACATCCGCGCGCTCGCCGAGTCGCTGACGGACCGGCCGATCACCTTCATTCCCTCGCACTTCCACTACGACCACGTCGGCAACGAGGTCACGTTCGAGCACGTCGCCGTGGTGGACCTTCCCTACTTGAGGAAGCGAGCCCCGGACGGACGGCTCCTTCTCGGCTTCGCAGAGCACCTGGGCACGGCCGAAGGGATCGACGCGCCGACGCTCGAAGTAGACGAGTGGCTGGCGCCCGGCTCGACGGTCGACCTGGGCGACCGCACGCTACGCGTGCTCTACACGCCCGGACACACGGAGGACTCGATCTCGCTCCTCGACCTGCAGTCCGGGGTCGTCTTCGTGGGCGACTTCATCTGTCCGTGTCCACTCGTCGCCTTCTTGCCGAACAGCAGCCTGGGCGACTACCTGCAGGGAACGCACACGGTCATGGCAGCGGCGGCGGCGAGCGCGCGCATCTTCGGCGCGCACCGATCGGAACCCCCCGGCGCGCCCGAGCAGAGCCTTCGCGACGTCGAGGACCTGCGCTCGGCACTCGAGGCGATCCGAGCCGGAACCCTGGAGGGAAAAGGCTTCTACCCCGTCTTCTACCCTGTCAACGACCGAATGTCTCTCCTGGCCGAGCCGACCTGGCTTCAGCGCTGGGAGCCCCGGTATCCGACACCGCCGGAGTGACCCCGACCATGTCGCAGCGAGTCACCCTGCACGCGCCGACACTGCGCCTCGAGGCGCGGTTTCTCGAGGCGGCACGGCGCAGCCGGCGACTGCATCGCCAGTTCGCGCATCCTCCCCGAACGCCCGGGACCTTCCGAGAACTCGTTCGCCGAGCCAAGGACCCGCGGCATGAGTGCCACCTCGTCCTCGATGCCGAGTCGAAGGAGCTGGTCGCGGTGGTCAACCTGAACGAGATCGTCCGCGGCTCCTTCCAGTCCGCGTACCTGGGCTACTACGCGTTCGAGCCCTGGGCGGGACGGGGCTTCACGCGGGCGGGCCTCGACCTCGTCCTGCGACGCGCCTTCCGCGAGCTGAAGCTCCACCGCGTGGAGGCCAACATCCAGCCCGACAACACGCGGTCGATCGCCCTCGTGCGGGGCCTCGGGTTTCGCCGGGAAGGACTCTCGCCGCGCTACCTCAAGATCGGGGGCCGGTGGCGGGACCACGAGCGCTGGGCGCTGCTGTGCGAGGAGTGGCGCAGCCCGAGACGCGGCCCGCAAGGGGTCGTAGAGTGGAAGGACGCATGGACGGAGTGATCATCGTCTCGGGTGTCCCCGGCGCGGGCAAATCGACCCTCGCGCCGCTGCTCGCGGCGCGGTTCGAGCGTGGGGTCCACATCGAGGCCGACGCGCTGCAGCGCATGATCGTCTCGGGCGGTCGCTGGCCCGGCGAGGAGCCGATCGAGGAGGGCTACGGACAGCTTCGCCTTCGCGGCCTCAACACCTGCCTGCTGGGCGACTCGTTCCGGCAGGCCGGGTTCGTCCCGGTGCTGGACGACATCGTCGTCGGATCGAGAGTGGACGAGTTCCTCGCCGACCTGCAGAGTCGGCCGGTCTACTTGGTGATGCTGCTGCCCGACTTGGAGACCCTCGAACGGCGCAACGCGGAGCGGGCGAAGGAGAACGTGTTTCACCAGGCTCTGGGACTCGACCCCGTCGCCCGGAACGAGACGCCCATGGGCCTGCGCATCGACACGAGCGACCAGTCGCCCGTGCAGTCCGTCGAGGCCGTCATGGATCGCCTCGAGGCCGATGCCCGCATCGCGTAGTCGGCCGCGGGCGCCGCGCGAGCCGGTCCGCATCCACGTCACCGGAAACGCGGGCGCCGGAAAGACGACGCTCGCCGCCGAGCTGGGCCAGGCGCTGGGCGTTCCCGTCTACTCGCTCGACTCGATCGTGTGGAGCCCCGGCTGGAAGAAGACCCCGCCCGAGCAGCGGGACGCCGCCGTCCGCAAGCTCATCGACCAGCCGTGCTGGGTGATCGACGGCGTGTCCGAGGCCGTACGCGAGGCATCCGACCTGATCCTGTTTCTCGACGTCCCTCGCCACGTCTGCGCCTGGCGCGGGCTCCGAAGGAGCCTGCGCCATCTCACCCGCACGCGGCCCGAGATGCCGCCGGACTGCCCCGAGTGGCGCATCGTCCCGCGGCTTCTGCAGATCATCCGCCGGTTCCCGGCCCACGCCGGACTCGCCATCCGGCGCGAAGCCGAGCGGGACCCGGCGCGGTACCGGATCGTCCGGAATGCGGACGAGGCGAGGGAGTGGCTCGGCCGCTGCACGACTCGCGACTCGTGGCGCCGCGTCGCCGAGCTCGACTGAGGAGGTCGCATGACCACCCGAGTCACGCTGGAGGAGTACGAGCGACTCGACCTGCGCGCGCACGCGCTGCTGTCCGACGTACCGCTCCACGATGTCTGGGCGGTGGACCTGCGCGGCGGTGGATCCGGCCGCACCGTCGCCGACGTCCGCGCGCTGCTGTCGATGGACGACATGGCGGCAGCAGGGCCCGCCGTGAGGTTCCTGTTCCGACTGCGCGGGTGGCTCGGACGCGTCTTCGGCTGGGATGCGGAGCCGGCCGCGGGCTCCACGGACTCCTTTGCCTCCAGGCTCTCGGCCGATGACCGCGAGCGGTCGCGAGTCCCGACGGGAACGCCGGCCGGACCGTTCCGGGCTCTCTTCGAGTCCGCGCACGAGTCGATCTCCGAGATCCGCAACTCCACGGTGCACGCGTTCTCGGTGTTCGCGCTGGTCGAGCGACCCGACGGCTACCGCCTGTACTGGGGGATCCATGTTCGCCCCGTCGGCCGAATCACGGCGTGGTACATGGCGATCATCGACCCGTTTCGGCGCTTCATCATCTACCCGTCCGTGCTTCGCTACCTGCAGTCGGCCTGGGCGCACAGGGTGGCCGGGCGCAGCGACTGATCCGTGGTACGGTCCTCTCGCGGATGAAGAGCCCGATGAAGAGCATCGTTCGCGAGCTTCGGGCCGAAGACGTCGCGGCCTGCGAAAGCCTGCTCGCCGGTCTTCCCGACTGGTTCGGGCTGGAAGAGACGAACCGCGAGTACATCGGTGGACTCCTGGCGCGCCCCTCGGCAGTCGCCGAGGCCGACGGAGCGATCGCCGGCTTCCTGTCCATCGAACAGCACAACCCGCGCTCGGCCGAGGTGCACGTGATGGCCGTGGACGCGGCGCTGCACCGCACGGGCGTCGGGAGCGCACTGCTCGCGTGGGCGGAGCGGTGGTGCCGGGAGAACGGAGTGCCCTGGCTCCACGTGAAGACTCGCGGACCCTCGACACCGGACCCCGGATACGAGAAGACCCGCCACTTCTACCTGGCGAGCGGGTTCGAGCCGCTCTTCGAGACGCGGGATCTATGGGGACCCGAGGACGCCGCGTTGATCCTGGTCAAGACGCTGCCCGAGAGGGACCCGCCGGACGCGCCTGCGTGAAGCTCGTGCTGATCGCTGCCGGGGCCCTGGTCGCCGCGTTCGTCGCCGTGACCGGGTGGGCGCTCGAGTCCGGCGGCGTCGCCGTGATCGAGACCCGGGACGCCGACGGTGGCATGCGCACGACGCGCGTGTGGTACGCCGAGCCGGATGGAGAGCTCTGGCTCGAGGCCGGGACGCCGGAGAACCCCTGGTTCGTGGACGTACAGGGGGACCCGGCCATCACGTTCACCTCGGACGCCGGCCCGCAACAGTACGTCGCGCGGGCCGTCGAGGATCCCTCCGGGCACTCACGCATCCGGTCGCTTCTTCGAGAAAAGTACGGGCTGCGCGACCGCTGGATCGCACTGATCTTCGACACCTCGCGCTCCATCGCCGTGCGGCTGGTCCCTGCGGCGCAGCTGAAGGAGTCACCATGAGGTTGACCGAGGCCACGGAGAGCGCCCGGCAGGTCCGCGACCTGCTGGCCCGGCTCGAGACGCGCCGGCACGGCCGCCCATGGAACCTGGCCGAGATCGCCCTCGGATTCGTCGGTGACGTCGGCGACCTGGCCAAGCTCGTGCAGGGCGCGGGCGGCGTGCGGGACATCCCCGACCTGTCGTCGCGCCTCTCGCACGAGCTCGCGGACTGCCTGTGGTGCGTGCTCGTGCTCGCGGACCAGCTCGACGTGGACATCGAGACCGCGTTCACCGACACGATGCGGCAGCTGACGGAGCACGCGCGCTCCGAGCTCGGGGAGTCGTGACGGCGCGGATCGATCTGCAGCAGCAGGTCGCGGAGCTTCTTCCGGAGCGGCGCGGTCACTTCGTCTTCGAGTCGGGACACCACGGGCAGGACTGGCTCGACCTCGAGCGCCTCTTCCTGCATCCCGAGCGCGTAGAGCCGCTGGCCGCAGCCCTGGTGAGCGACCCCGCTGGGAACAACGTCGAGGCCGTGCACAAGGAGCGGTAGACTGCCGCCCATGCAGATCCGTGAGTCGGTCTTCGTGTGGGACTTCGACTGAGATGACACGGCGCGTGGAACGGCCGGGAGTTCGCGACGGCTACGACCGCTGGTCCGAGACCTACGACGCGACACCCAATCCCGTCGTCGCCGTGGACCGGCGGCACACTCTGACCGCGCTGGCCGCGGAGCCGGGAGAGCGCGTACTCGACGCCGGCTGCGGGACGGGGTTCCACCTGGGCCGATTGGCCGAAGCGCGTGTGCGCTGCCTCGGGCTCGACTTCTCGAGCGGCATGCTCCGGCAGGCTCGCAGGACCGCGCCGGCTGCGCGCCTCGCGCAGGCCGACCTGAACGGAGGCTTCCCCGTGCGGCCCGGCGCCTTCGACGCGCTGGTGGCGTCGCTCGTGTCGGAGCACCTCGTGGACCTCCGCGTCTTCTTTGCCCAGGCATTCGCCGCGCTCCGGTCCGGCGGGCGCATCGTCCTGTCGGCCTTTCATCCGGATCTGGCGCGCGCGGGGATCGAGGCCAACTTCGAGCGCGATGGAATCGAGTACCGGCTCGGAGCCGCGCGTCACACGGTCGATGACTATCTGAACCAGATCTCCGATGCGGGCTTCGTCGGGCTCGGGTGGCAAACGCACGCCGGCGACGCGAGGCTGGTCGACGAGATCCCCTCCGCCCGCGAGTACCTCGGTGAGCCGCTCATCCTCCTCGTGCAGGCGCGGACCCGCGATTGAAACGGGCTGGCACCTCGGCCTGGCATCCATGAGTTAGTCTGTGGCAAGCGAGGAGTCCGTCATGGCCGATTCCCTGGAGGCGCTGATCCTCGACCTGCTCGAGTGGCTCGCGCCGCGGCCGAGACCCTACGCCGAGGTCATGGATGCGTGGCGCACGTCGTGCCCGCAGCTGCCCGTCTGGGAAGACGCCAATGAACGTGGGCTTCTCGAGCGCCGGCGCTGCGGGACCGGCGACACCCGGGTCGGGCTGACGCCGGCCGGACGCGAACTGCTCCGGCGCGAACGCAGAGTCTCGACGGGCGCGACGCGCCCGCACGTCGTCGTTCGTCCCGCCGATCCCGACGACGCAGAGGCGTGGCTGCAACAGCGGCACGCGCTCTGGCCCGCCGAGGGCGACGCCCACGCGAACGACGTCGCGGGCTACTTCGGCTCCGGCGTGCCCGGTCTCGACCGGGTGCTGATCGCCTGGGACGACGAGGTCATGGCGGGGTTCGCGGAGCTGTCGATCCGCCCCTACGCCGAGGGCTGCGACACGCGCGCCGTCGGGTTCCTCGAAGGCTGGTACGTCGCCCCGGCGTACCGGCAGCACGGTGTCGGCCGGTCGCTCGTGTCGGCCGCCGAGCAGTGGGCGCGCTCCCAGGGCTGCCGCGAGTTCGCGTCCGACGCCGAGCCCGAAAACGAGCTCGGGCGGGCCGCCCACCTGGGCTGCGGCTTCGAGGAGGTCGGCCTCGTCCGCTGCTTCCGGAAGTCGCTCTGAGCGCGTAGGCTCGCGACATGGCCCGCGTGACTCCCGACGAGTTCCTGCGCGAGTACGAGGCCGCGAACCGCTCACACGACCTGGAGCGCGTGCTGCGCCTGGTCCACGACGACGCGGTCTACTGGTTCAGCGATGGCAAGAGCCACTGCGGACGCGCGGCCATCGCTCGCGCGATCCGTTCGAACTTCGACACCATCGAAGCCGAGGACTACCGGATCGAAGACGTCGCGTGGTTGGCGCGCGACGGAGACTTTCCCGCCTGCACGTACCGGTTCGTCTGGTCCGGCGTCATCGGCGGCACGCCGGCCTCGGGCGCCGGACGCGGCACGTGCGTGCTGGCGAGACGGGCCGACTCGTGGGCCGTCCTCCACGAGCACCTGAGCCAAGGCGTCGTCTGAATCACACGCAGGAACGAGGAGCCCCGATGCCCCACTACCTGATCGCCAACCTCTCGATCCAGGATCGTGAGGAGTACTCGAAGTACGAGGCCGGCTTCATGGAGATCTTGACGCGCCACGGGGGCAAGCTGCTCGCGGTATCGGACGAGCCCGAGGTCTTCGAAGGCGATTGGCCCTACACGCGGGCGGTCATCGTGCGCTTCGCCGACGCGGCGAAGGCGCGCGCGTGGTACGAGTCGCCGGAGTACCAGGCCCTGGCCGAGCACCGCTGGCGAGCCTCGACCGGCTCCATCGTAGGACTCCGGGGACTCGCGTAGCTCGCCGTCTGGTAGGCTGCCCCAACCGGAGGGAATCCCATGAGCGACCTCGCCTTCTCGAACGCCGGAGACCTGGCCCGCAAGATCCGCGACAAGGAGGTGAGTTCGGTCGAACTCACCGATCACTTCGTCGACCGCATCGAGCGGCTCGACGGCGCACTCAACGCCGTCGTGGTTCGCGATTTCGAACGCGCGCGCCAGGCCGCCCGCCAGGCGGACGCCGACCTGGCGGCGGGCGTGCAGCCCGGGCCGCTGCACGGCGTGCCGATGACGATCAAGGAGTCGTACAACATCGCGGGACTGCCCACGACGTGGGGCCTGCCGATCTTCAAGGACAACGTCGCGGCGAGCGACTCGCAGGCTGTGGTCGACTTCAAGGGCGCGGGCGCGGTCTTCATGGGCAAGACCAACGTTCCGCTGAGCCTCGCCGACTTCCAGAGCTACAACGAGATCTACGGCACGACGAACAACCCCTGGGACGTGTCGCGCATACCGGGCGGCTCGTCGGGCGGATCCGCCGCGGCGCTGGCTGCGGGACTCACCGCGCTCGAGTGCGGCTCGGACATCGGCGGGTCGATCCGCAACCCCGCACACTTCTGCGGCGTGTACGGTCATAAGCCCACATGGGGAATCGTGCCGCCGCAGGGCCACTCGCTTCCGGGGATGCTCGCCGGTCCCGACATCGCGGTCTGCGGACCGCTCGCGCGCAGCGCCGAGGACCTGGCGCTGGCACTCGACGTGATCGCGCGGCCGGAGCCGCTGGACCGACCCGGCTGGAAGCTCGACCTGCCGGCTCCCGAGAAGCGCTCGCTCGCCGACTACAAGGTGGCCGTCTGGGCGACGGACGAGCGCTGCCCGGTCGACTCCGAGATCGCCGAGCGGGCCGTCAAGATCGGCGACGCGCTGGCGCGGCTCGGCGCCACCGTGTCCGACACCGCCCGCCCCGCCTTCGACGCGGCGCTCGGACACATCACCTACCTGAACCTGCTGAACTCGATCATGGCCGCGGGCATTCCACCCGAGGCGTACGCCGAGGCCCAGGCCGCGGCGGCGCAGACGAATCCCTCGGACCTCTCCGAAGAGGCCGTGATGACGCGCGCCGCCGTGCTGACGCACCGCGACTGGCTCATGTCGAACAACGCGCGCGAGCACCTGCGCTACGCGTGGCGCGAGTTCTTCGACGAGTGGGACATCCTGATCTGCCCGCAGATGGCCACGCCCGCGTTCGAACACGACCACAGCGAGATGATGCAGCGGACGCTCAAGGTGAACAACGACGAGCAGCCCTACTTCAAGCAGCTCTTCTGGTCGGGCCTGATCACGGCGTCGTACGTGCCGAGCACGGTCTTCCCGACCGGCCCCTCGCTGACCGGCCTGCCGATCGGCCTGCAGGCGGTGGGCGCCGAGTACCACGACCGCATCACGATCGACTTCACGCGATTGCTGGCGCGCGAGATCGGCGGCTTCGCGCCGCCTCCGGACTACGCTTGAGGCGGGTCACGGCGGAGTGACGACACTGGATTCGAATCCCCGTTTCTTCGACCTGGTCGGCGACATGCGCGCGATGCGCCGCCTGAAGCAGGACCCCGTACCCCAGGAACTGCTCGACCGGGTGCTGGAGGCGGGCGTGAAGGCGCCGTCGGGGATGAACACACAGCCGTGGGCCTTCCTCGTCTTGCGCGAGCCCGAGGCCAAAAAGTGGTTCGCCGACCGCTACAAGGCCGCGATCCACTCGCGGTTCGGCGACTTCGAGATCCCCGAAGGGGCGGACTCGCCCGGCGCACGGCAGGGCCGCGCGCTCCACTACCAGATGGACCACATGCACGAGTTCCCGCTGCTGCTCATCATCGCCGGACTGCGCGACTGGCCGTTCCGCGTACCCGAAGACGAGCGCAAGGGACTGGCGCCGCCGAACTACGGCGCCGTCTACCCCTGCGTGCAAAACATCCTGCTCGCCTGCCGCGCGGTCGGACTCGGCGCGGCGCTGACGACCATGCACCAGGTATTCGAAGAAGAGCTTCACGAGCGGTTCGGGATCCCCGAGGAGTACGGCGTCGTGGTGACGATGCCGATCGGCTACCCGTTGGGCCGCTTCGGCCCCGTCCGGCGCAAGCCGGCCGCAGGCGTCACGTACTACGAGAGCTGGGGGAAGACCCGGTCCAGTCCGTAGCCACCCCGGCGTCAGCAGCCGCGAGAACGGACGCGCACCCGGCGGCTTTGCCGGACGCGATGAACGGCCGGCGTGGTACCGTTCCAGCTCCCCGCCCGCCGCCGTAGCCCCCGGTCCGGAGATCGCGCCTTGCTCGAGCGCCTTCGCGAACGTCAGGAGTGGAAGTTCCTGGGTGTACTTCCCCAGGCCGCGCGCCCGCTGGCGTACGCGTGGTGGACCCTGCTGGTCCTGCGTGGACTCCTGCCGGCCCTCTTCGCCATCGCCATGGGCGTGCTCGTCGCCGCGGTCGAGCGTGGAGACGGGCTGGCCGTCCCGCTCGGAGTCGCGGGCGCGGTCTTCGTGCTACTGCAGGTGCTGACTCCCATCCACCAGGCGGTCAGCGCCAACCTCGGCAGCAGCACCGCTGCGTGGCTCTACGACCGGCTCACGCTGGCGTGCGTGCGGCCGCAGGGCATGGGGCACCTGGAGGATCCCGAGCTTACGAACGACCTGAACATGGGCCGGGACTTCGACATGGGGATCGTCGGCCCGCCACTCAACATCTCCATGGACTTCATTGCGTCGGGACTGGTCGAGCTGGTCGCGGGCCTGGCGTCCGCGGCCGTGCTCTTCGCCTACGCCTGGTGGGCTCCGCTGCTGCTGGCCGGCGCGTGGCTAGCGACGCACTACCTGCTGCGCGAGAGCGGCGTCTGGAAGGACCGCAACACCGACGAGGTGCGCAAGTCGCAGCGACAGGCGGAGTACGCCTACCGGCTCGCGGTCGATCCACCCGCCGCCAAGGAGCTCCGGCTCTTCGGACTGAGCGGCTGGACGGTGGAGCGGTTCCGCTCGGCGCGCCGCCGGCTCTTCGACCTGCAGTGGGAGGCAACGCGCCTGCGCGAGCGCCCCGTCTTCTGGAGCCTGCTTCTCGTGTCCTTCGCCAACGTGTTCGTGTTCTGGTCGATCGCCGCTTCGGCCATGGACGGCAGCGTGGGCGTCGGGCAGGTGGTGACCTTTGCGCAGGCCGGCATCGGCGCGAGCCTGATCGCGTTCGGCGGGCTGTCGTGGGCGCTCGACGGTGCGTCCGCTCCGGCCGCGGCGGTGCTGCGGCTCGAAGAGACCATGCTCCGAGCCGGCTCGCTGCCCTCGGGCACGCGCTCCGCAGACGGAATGCCGGCGATCGAGGTCCGCTTCCGCGGCCTGTCGTTCGCGTATCCGACCTCGGGAGAGCCCGTGCTCGAGGGACTCGACCTCGTCATTCCGGCCGGTTCGTCGCTGGCCATCGTCGGACAGAACGGCGCGGGCAAGACGACGCTCGCGAAACTGCTCTGCCGACTCTACGACCCGCAGCAGGGCGCCATCGAGATCGACGGCGTGGACCTGCGCGAGCTCGACCTGGACGCGTGGCGCGAGCGCGTGACGGCGGTATTCCAGGACTTCGTACGCTTCGAGCTGCCGCTACGCGACAACGTGGCGCCGGCCGGCGCACCCGACGACGTGATCCGCTCCGCGCTCGAGGACGCGGGCGCGAGCGCGCTGGCTGGCCTGGATACGGTCCTCGCACGCGGCTACGACGGAGGCACCGAGCTGTCGGGTGGCCAGTGGCAGCGCGTGGCGCTCGCACGCGCGCTCTGCTCCGTCGAGCTGGGAGCCGGCCTCGTGCTGCTCGACGAGCCGACTGCACAGCTCGACGTGCGCGGCGAGGCCGAGATCTTCGAGCGCATCCTGGTCGCGACGCGCGACGTGACGACGATCCTGATCTCGCACCGCTTCTCGACGGTGCGCCACGCCGACCGCATCTGCGTACTCGAGTACGGACACATCATCGAGCTTGGCACCCACGACGAGCTGATCGAGCGCGGCGGGCGCTACAAGACCATGTTCGAGCTCCAGGCGAGCCGGTTCACCGACACCGAAGACGAGCAGGGGGTGGCGTATGACGTCCTCTCCTGACATGCCCCCGGCGCTGCGCTCGATGTGGCGCGCGCTCAAGCGCGGCTTCGAGGCCGAGCCGAGGCTGCTCGTGGTCGCGTTCAGCCTGTCGATGATCGCGGCCATCCCCGACGCACTGCTGGCACTCTGGCTGAAGCTGCTGGCCGACGGCGTGCTCGGCGGGAACGAGACGCTCGTGATGGGCGCCGCCATCGGCCTCGGCGCCTCGACCGCCGGCACCTGGTTCCTGCGCGTGACCGCGTGACCATCGCGCTCGAGTCGCACGTCGCCGGACTCCAGGCCTCGGTCGCCACCATCGAACACCACGAGCGGCCCGAGTACCTGGATCGCCTGGCGGTGCTGCGCGACCAGGTCTTCGTACTCGACCACATGTACATGTCACTGTTCACCACCTGCGGCTGGATCCTGCGGCTCGGCGTGACGCTCGCGCTGCTGGCCTGGATCCACCCGGCGCTGATGCTGCTGGGCCTCTTCGCGCTGCCCGCGGTCGGGACCTCCTCGTGGCGGCCGGGAGTCGAGCGCGCGGCCGAGGAGCGCGGAGCACAGGCCACGCGGCTCGCGCGGCACCTCTTCATGACCGCGACGACGGCGCCGCCGGGCAAGGAGGTCCGCGTCACGGGAATCGGCGAGCGACTGGTCGAGAAGCGCCGCGAGGCGTGGGAGCGCTGGTACGCACCGGTGGCGACGGCGCGGGTCGGCAGCGCCGCCTGGCACACGCTGGCGTGGGCCGTCTTCGGGCTCGCGTATGTCGGCGCCGTGGTCTTCGTGTCGTCCGGCTTGCGCGCGGGACCCGGCGACGTGCTGCTGGTGCTGGCCGCCGGCGCGCGGCTCTCCGCCTACATCGGCGCGACGGTCGGCGAGATCGGCTTCCTGCGCGGAATCTGGCTCGACGGCTCGCGGCGCATGGCGTGGCTCGAGGACTACGCGACGTCGCTGGTCGAGGACGCGGATCTGCCCGTTCCCGAGCGCCTGACCGACGGCATCCGGCTCGAGAACGTCTCGTTCGCGTACCCGGGGACGGACAAGCTCGTGCTGCAGGACGTGAGCGTGCGACTTCCGGCGGGCTCGGTCGTCGCCGTCGTCGGCGAGAACGGCGCGGGCAAGACTACGCTGATCAAGCTCCTGTGCAAGCTCTACGCGCCTTCCTCGGGGCGCGTGCTCGTCGACGGCGCGGACCTGGCGCGGATGCCCGCGGACGACTGGCGCGCTCGGCTGGCCGGCGCGTTCCAGGACTTCTTCCGCTTCGAGTTCCGCGCACGTCAGAGCGTCGGCGTCGGCGACGTGCCGCGGATCGACGACTCCCCCGCCGTGGGCTCGGCGATCGAACGCGCGGGAGCGGACGACGTGGTGGCACAGCTGATCGCCGGGCTCGAGACCCAGCTCGGCCCGACCTGGCCCGACGGCGTCGAGGTGAGCTTCGGCCAGTGGCAGAAGCTGGCGTTGGCGCGCGGCTTCATGCGCGATCATCCGCTGCTGCTCGTGCTCGACGAGCCCACGGCCGCGCTTGATGCCGAGACGGAGCACGCGCTCTTCGAGCGCTACGCAGCCGCCGCGCACGGCGATGGCGACGTCGCCCTCGACGGGGCCAAGGACGGCCGCATCACGATCCTGGTCTCGCACCGCTTCTCGACCGTCCGCATGGCGGACCTGATCGTGGTGCTCGACGGAGCGAAGCTCGTCGAGGTGGGCACGCACGACGACCTGGTCCGGGCGGGCGGGCAGTACGCAGAGCTGTACGGCATCCAGGAAGCGGCCTACCGCTAGCGCGCTGGGCTATTCCGTCTGAGAGGAGGGCAGAAGCCGTGGCCGATCCCGAGCTGCTTCGAACCGTCCCGGTCTATCCGTGCACGGACGTTGACCGATCCATCGAGTGGTACCGCGACGTGCTGGGGCTCGAAGCCGTGCACGTCAATCCGGGCCCCGAGGTCGACCATCCGACGAACTATGCGGTCCTGGTGCGTGGCGACGTGTCGCTGCACCTGGTGCGCGACGTCGAGCAGGACTTCGGCAAGACCGGCCCCTGCGAGGCGATGTTCGAAGTGACCTCCGGCATCGACGACCTCTTCGCCGCGCTCGTCGAGGGCGGTGCCAGGGTCATGCGGCCCATCCAGGGCCGTCCCTGGGGCGCGCGCGACTTCACCATCCTCGACCCGGACGGCAACGCCGTCTGGCTGAGCGAGACGAAGTAGATGGCGCGTCCGCTTCGCTGCTCGTTCTGCAGAAAATCCGAGCGCCGGGTCGCCAAGCTGGTCGCGGGCCCGAGCGTCTACATCTGCGACGCCTGCATCCACGCGGCCAAGGCGATCGTCGACTCGAGCGACGCGCCCGAATCAAAGGACAAGCCCGACGACACTCCCGCGTGACGGCGCGTCGCGGGTACCCGCTCCTGCTCGGCGGAACCGCTGCCGGTGATAGTATCGCGGCAGCATGTCGGGATCCGAGATTCGCGCCCTGGAGCCGGCTGACG
>JAFDDB010000084.1 GCA_019311115.1 Deltaproteobacteria bacterium | reverse complement strand
CCCCGGCCCGGCGAGCGGGCGCGGGCCCGGCAGCTCGGCCCCGAGGCCTGGCTCGACGATCAGCTGAGCCGGGCGCGCCGGGGCGACGCCGGCCTCGACCTACGGCTGGCGGCCCACCCGAGCCTCACCCTGACGCCCGAGGCGATGGCCGGCGAGGACGAGTTCCGCGACATGCGGCGCGGCCGCCAGCCCGACCCCAAGCAGAAGCGCCGGATGGCGATGCGGCTGCGGCAGGTCGCCGTCGACCTGGCCGGCGCCCGGTTCGTGCGCGCCGTGCACGGCGAGCGCGCGCTGCTCGAGGTGATGATCGACTTCTGGTCGAATCACTTCAGCATCTTCGCGCGCAAGTCGCTGGTCGCCGGGTTGCTACCGGAGTTCCAGCGCAACGCGCTCGAGCGCCACGCGCTGGGCCGCTTCGGAGACCTGCTGCTCGCCACCGCGAAGAGCCCCGCCATGCTGGTGTCGCTCGACAACTGGAACTCGACCGCCCCGCGGGGGCCGGGGCTGGCGCGACTGGTGGCGGGCAGGGGGGGCATCAACGAGAACTACGCGCGCGAGCTGCTCGAGCTGCACACGCTCGGTGTGGACGGCGGCTACACGCAGCGTGACGTCGAAGAGGTGGCGCGCGTGCTCACGGGCTGGACGCTCGAGAGCCGCAGGAAGCCGGTGTTCCGCTTCCGGCCGCAGCTCCACGACGACGGGACCAAGCGCGTACTCGGACGCACGCTCCGCGGGGGCGGCATGGCAGAGGGCGAGAAGCTCCTGAAGCAGCTCGCGGAGCACCCCTCCACCGCGCGGCACGTGTCTCGAAAGCTGGCGCGGCGCTTCGTCGCCGACGACCCGCCGCGCGCGCTCGTCGACCGCGCGGCGGGCACGTTCGAGCGGACGCGGGGTGACATCTCGCAGGTGCTCCGGACGATCCTGCTCTCGCCCGAGATGGCCGACCCCGTGAACCGCAAGCTCAAGACTCCGCTTCGCTTTGCCGCGAGCGCGCTGCGCGAGACCGACGGAGAGACCGACGGGGGACGCCCGGTCCTGGCAGCGCTCGGGCGGCTCGGTGAGGTGCCCTTCTTCGCGCGAACGCCCGCCGGTTTTCCCGAGTACGCGAGCGCCTGGGCCGATCCCGGCGCGGCGCTGGAGCGCATGGGCTTCGCCTTCGCACTCGCGCACGAGCGCCTGAGCGGCACGTGGCCCGGCGAGGCCACGCCCGCCCGCGCGCCGAGGCCGAGAGGACTCTCGCGCGCCGAGGCGCTGGCCGTACAGTTGGCCTCGCCGGAGTTCCAATGGGTGTGACGGGCATGACGCGGCGCGGGCTGACGAGGAGGGACTTCGTGCGCCAGGGAGCGTTCGGTGTGCTCGCCGCCGGCGCGCTGCCGATCTGGCTCGCTAGCGGGCCGGCGCGCGCCGCCGCGGCACGACGCGGCGACCCGCTGCTGGTCGTGATCTTCCAGCGCGGTGGCGCCGACGGGCTGCACGTGCTCCCGCCGCTCGGTGACCCGGGCTACGCGAGACTTCGCGGCGCGCTCGCGCTCGACGACGCGCTGCCCTTCGCCGGGGACTTCCGGCTGCACCCGGCGCTCGAGAAGCTCGCACCGCTGGTCGACCGCGGCGAGCTGGCGGCCGTGCACGCGGCCGGCTCGCCGGACTCGACGCGTTCACACTTCTCGGCGCAGGACGTGATGGAAGCCGGCACTCCCGGCGGCCGGCGCATCGTGGACGGGTGGCTCGCACGCGCCCTCCAAGATGCCGATGCGGGCGCGTTTGACGCGCTGGCGCTCACCGATTCGCTCCCGTTCACCCTGCGCGGCTCCGGCGCGTTCGCCATGGCCGACCCGCGCCGGTTCGGGGTGCCCGGTGCGAGTCCGCGTGCGCTGGACGCCCTCGAGCGTGCCTACACCAGGTCGGGTCCCGGAGACGCCTTCGGTGACTCCGCGCGGCGCGCGCTCGGCGCGATCGGCGAGTTCCGGAGCCAGACCGGGTTCCGTGCGCCTCGCGGCGCGGGACGCCCCGCGCGTGCTCAGCTCGAGGTCCGCGCGCGCGCACTCGTCGAACTCGAACGCACCGGCCTGCCCATGAGCGCCGTGATGCTCGAGAGTTCCGGCTGGGACACGCACCTGCGACAGGGCACGGACAAGGGGACGATGCGGCAGCCCCTGCGCGACCTGGCCGCCGGCGTGTCCGTGCTGCACCGCGGACTGGCGGAGCGGCGCGACCTGCTGGTCGTCGTGATGACCGAGTTCGGCCGCACGGTGCGTCCGAACGGAAGCGGCGGCTCCGACCACGGCCATGGCTCGGCGATGCTCGTCATCGGTCCGCGCGTGAGGCCCGGCGTCCACGGTGCGTGGCCCGGTCTGCAGCCGGACCGGCTCTGGGAGGGGCGCGACCTGCCCGTCGCCAACGACTACCGGCACGTGCTGTGGGAGGTGCTGCGAGCGCACCTGGGTCGCGCCCCGCCAGCCGCCACCTTTCCGGGTTTCGACGCGCGTCCCCTGGGGCTCCTGGCCTGAGCCCTCCGGGCCGGGCCTGCGGCCCGCGTGGTAGGATGCGCCGGCCTCGTCCCCTGGCCCCCTCCCTGAGGGTCGTCGGACGGCCAACCCGGGAGGGCGCAATGGACTTCGGACTCTCCGAGGAGCAGGAGCTGCTGCTCGAAACCGTGCGCGGATTCGTGGCGAACGAGTGTCCGCCGTCGCGGCTGCGCGAGCTGTTCGACGGCGACGCCGACTACGACCCGTCGGTCTGGCAGGGCATGGCCGAGATGGGCCTGGCAGGGCTCCCGGTCTCCGAGGACTACGGTGGCGCCGGCCTCGAGCTGATCGACCTGGCGCTGGTCGCCGAGGTGCTGGGCGCCGCGGCCCTGCCGTCGCCGATGCTCGGACACGCGCTGGCGTGCATCGCGCTGTCCGAAGGCGGGAGCGACGCGCAGAAGGAAGCCTGGCTGCCGCGGCTCGCGGCGGGCGAGGCGCTCGGCACGGTGGCGCTCGGCGAGGAAGCCGAGGCCTGGGATCCCGGGAGCTGGCAGGTGAAGGTCGAGGACGGCCGCATCAGCGGAGTGAAGCCCTTCGTCCCCAACGCCGCGCAGGCCGACCTGATCGTGGTGGGCACCGCCGGCGGCGGGCTCGCGCTGTTGGAGCGTGGCGCAGAGGGCGTCAAGCTCGAGCCCGTCGAAGGCGTAGACCGGACGCGCCGTCTCGAGCGCTTGACGCTCGACTCCGCAGCGTGCGACCCGTTGCCCGTGGCGGCGGGACCGCGCGTGCGCGACGCCGGCCTGGTGCTGCTGGCCGCCGACGCGTTCGGAGGCGCGTGGAAGCTGGTCGAGATGTCGGCCGAGTACGCCCGGACCCGCGAGCAGTTCGGTCAGGCGATCGCGCACTTCCAGTCGGTCAAGCACCGGCTTGCCGACATGGCGGTCGACGTCGAGCCCTCGCGCGGCCTGTACTGGTACGCGGCACATGCCTTCGACCACCTGCCCGAAGAGGCGGAGCGGGCGGCGGCGATGGCCAAGTCGCACATCACGGAGCGCTTCATCTCGGTCGCGCGCGATGCGGTCGAGGTGCACGGTGGCATCGGCTTCACCTGGGAGTGCGACGTCCAGTTCTACTTCAAGCGCGCCATGTTCGATCGCGCCTTCCTGGGCGGACCCGACCAGCACCTCGACCGGGCGGCCGAGCTCGCAAGCTGGTAGGTGGAGCTGCCCGAGGCAGCGGTCGCACGGCTCTTCGGTGGTCGCGCCGACGTGGCGGTGTCGCCGCTCGACTTCGGCCTGGGCGACCTGCTCCCCGAGGAGCGTGCGCGCGTGGAGCGCGCCGCGCCCAAGCGTCAGCGCGAGTTCGCGGCCGGCCGCGTCTGCGCGCACCGCCTGCTTCGCGCGCGGGGGATCGCGGACGCCCCGCTGCTGCCCGACGACGAGCGCGCCACGCTCTGGCCCCAGGGCATCGTCGGGTCGATCTCGCACTCGTCGGGGCTCTGCGTGGTGGCGATCGCTGCGACCGGCGAGCTTGCGGCGCTCGGCCTCGACCTGGAGCGCGACGACGCGGTGCGTCCGGCGGTCTGGCGGCGCATCTGCGGTGCGGCCGAGGTCGAGCGCCTGCGGGCGGCGCCCGAGTCCGAACGTGCGCGCCTGGCGAGCCTGATCTTCAGCGCGAAGGAAGCCACCTACAAGTGTCTCTTCCCGCTCTCGCGCGTGGAGCTCGGCTTCAAGCAGGTCGAGATCGAGATCGACGCTGCCACGCAGCGCTTCCGCGCCACGCTGCTCCGCGCCACGTCCCCGCTCGCCGCCGAAGGCGACGTACTCCAGGGGCGCTACGCCGAGCACCCGCCGTGGGTGGTCACGGCACTGGCGATTCCCGCCGCTCGGTCCGCCTCGTAGCCCCGGCTGGTAGACTCCCGCGCGAATCCCTGCACGCGAGGAGACACGTCATGGAGTACGTTGCGATCGTCACCGCTCTGGCCCTGCTGGAGTACATGTGGATAGCGATTCGGGTCGGCACGAATCGGGTGAAGTACAACGTAGAGGCACCCGCGACGACCGGAGACCCGATCTGGGAGCGGTACTACCGCGTCCAGCAGAACACGGTCGAGCAGCTCGTGATCTTCCTGCCGGCGCTGTGGGTGTTCGCGCACTTCGGCAGCCCCGTCGGCGCCGCGGCCCTGGGCGTGCTCTTCATCGCCGGCCGGCTCGTCTACGCGCTGATGTACGTGCAGGATCCGGCCAGCCGGGGGGTCGGCTTCATGATGACGTTCGCCGCCAACCTGCTGCTGGTGCTGGGATCGCTCGTCCAGGGCGTGCGCGCGCTCGGGTAGCCCTCAGGCGGACAGGGCGCCGATCGAGCCCGCGCCGGTCACGGCGTCGAAGGCGCTGCGGACCCGCTCGCGCGTCTCGTCGAGCCGGCTTCCCAGCGCCTCGGGCGTCAGGCCGGGCTCGACCAGCTCCGCGACCAGCGGCGCCGACTCGCCGGTGAGCGGGACGCGCTCCACGCCGCGCGCGGCGACCCAGCGGGCGCGCGACTCGACGCGGCGCAGGAAGGCGTAGTCCGCGATCAGGCGGTCGAGTCGCGGGCCGCTGGTGCAGGCTCTCAGCATGGCCGGGACGGAGGGCAGCACGTCTGCGGGCAGCGGCTTGCGGAGCTCGAGCATGGCGCCGCTCGCCAGGAAGTCGACGTCCATCAGCCCGCCGCGTCCCGCCTTGTAGGGTACGCCCGTCGAGCCTGGCCGGCCGCGCTCCTGCTCGACGCGCAGGCGCATCGACGCGACCTCGTCCCAGGCGGCGCCGCGGCGCGACAGCACCTCTTCCTGCACCCGGTGGCAGACGACCTCGGCCTCGGCGCTGCCGCCGATCGCGCGCGTGCGCAGCAGGGCCAGGTGCTCCCAGACGGCCGCCCGCTCGCGCTGGTACTGCGCGAACGCCGCGTAGGTGGTGACGAGGGTTCCCTTCTGACCCGAGGGCCGCAGCCGCGAGTCGATCTCGTACGCCACTCCCGCGCGCGTCATCGTGGTCAGGTAGGCGATCAGGCGCTGTGCCAGGCGCGCGGCGTCCTGGCCGTCCGCCTGCTCCTCGTCGTACAGGAAGATCACGTCCAGGTCGGAGCTGTAGGTGAGTTCGCGCCCGGCCGACTTTCCCATTCCCAGGATTCCGAGAGCTGCCGCCGGGCCGCGGGACTGGCGCACCGCCAGGTCGAGCGCGCGGGACAGGCAGGCCTCAGCGAGCCTCGACAGGTAGAGCGACACGGACTCGAACGGGACCTGGCCGGACAGGTCGAAGCAGGCCGCGCGCACCGTCTCGTCGCGCCGGAACATGCGAAGCTCGTCGAGCGCCGCCTCCAGGTCGTCGCCGTCGGTCGCGCCGAGCCGGCCCGCGAGTGTGTCGGCGCGCGCCTCGAGGTCGCCGGGCTGCGCGGTGGCGATCTCTTCGAGCAGGGCGGGGCGGGCGGCCAGGTAGCGGCCGGTCGCGGCGTTGCTGGCGAGTGCGCGCGCCAGCCCGCGCGCCGCGGGGCCGCTCGAGAGCGACGTGTCGCTCGGCTTCTCGGCCAGCGGTGCCGAGCGCACCTCGAACGTGGCCGCGAGGGGTGTTCCCTCGACCTCGGGCTCGAGCACGGAGCGCAGCGTGTCCGCCTCGAGCACGAGCCGGTCGAAGTGCATGCGCACGTCGGCCTTGACCGCGTTCCAGTCGTCGAGCAGGCGCGTGCGCGCCGTCGCGATGTCCGCGTCCGCGTAGCCCATGCGCCTCGCCAACTCGTTCTGCTGTGCCTCGCCCTTGGGAAAGGCGTGCACCTGCCGCTCCTCCACGAGCTGCATGCAGTGCTCGGCGCGGCGCAGCCACAGGTAGGCGTGGCGCAGTTCCTCCACCGCGATGGCCGGTAGCAGGCCGAGCCCCCCCAGCGCCGTCAGCGCCCGGCACACGTTTCCGGTGCGCAGCTCCGCGTGGCGCGCGCCGTAGAAGAGCTGGAGGGCCTGCACCAGGAACTCGACGTCGCGGATGCCGCCCGGCCCCTCCTTGAGATCGGTCGTCAGGTCCCGGCCCGCGCGGCGCCGCTCCGACTCGATCCGCGCCTTCATGCCGCGCGCTGCGTGCACGGCGCCCGGGTCGATCAGGCGCCGGTAGACGAAGGGAGCGACAGCGTCCGCGAAGCCCTCGCCGACGCCTTCCGCCCCACCGACCGGCCGCAGCCGCACGAGCATCTGGCGCTCCCACTCCGCGCCGAAGGTCTCGTAGTAGTCGAGCGCGGCGCCGCTCGCGTTGGCCAGCGGGCCCTGCGTTCCCTCGGGCCGCAGGTCCAGGTCGACCCGGTAGGCGAAGCCATCCTCGCTGGGCACTTCCAGGTGGGTCTTGAAGTGACGGATGAACTCCGTAGCGGACGGGTTGAGGCTCGGGTCCTCGATCTGCGGGGCCCCGTAGAGGAACAGCACGTCGACGTCGGACGAGAAGTTGAGCTCGCTCCCGCCGAGCTTGCCAAGCGCCAGGAGCGCCGGGGCCGCGTGGCCGGTCTCGGCCTCGCTGCAGCGCAGCGCCGCGACCAGGCAGCGGTCCGCCAGCGCCGAGAGTTCGTCGAGGCTCGCCGAGAAGTCGGCGCGTTCCATCAGGTCGCGCGCCGCGATTCGCAGGAGCCCGCGGTACTTGGCGACGCGGATGGCGGTCCAGGCGGCCTCGATCGGCTCCAGGCTCGGAGCCGGGGGCGGGGTGTCGGGTCCGGCGGAGCGAAGCTCGTCGGCCCAGTGCGCGTGGCGCAGCAGCAGTCGCGCCAGGAACGCGCTCGACCCGAGCACGAGCGGCGCGGCCGGGACGGTGTCGGGATCGAGCGGCCGGCCGCACGTTTCGCGGTAGCGATCCGCCAGGTCGGGTAGCGTCGCCGCGGCGAAGCCCGGGCGCGCGGAGCGCAGCAGCGTGGGCAGCCAGCGCGTGGCCGAGTCCGCCAGGTCGGGGTGCGCGATCGCGCGCCGGAGCGCGGTGGCCGCCTTCTGCGGCTCGGGCTCGCCGAGCCGGGCCAGCTCCTCGAGCGCAGGTGAGTCGCGCTCGAAGCCGTCGAGCAGCGTCCGGGCGAGCGCCTCCAAGCCGGGACTCAGCGCGTCGGCGCTTCGAGGCGCCGCTTCAGCTCGGGAGGCAGGGTGAAGCGGACGCTCTCCTCGGTGATCGAGATCTCTTCGGCCTCGGCGCAGCCGAGCTCGCGCAGCCGTGCGATCACCTGGCTCACCAGCACGTCGGGAGCGGAGGCGCCGGCGCTGACCGCGACCGAGGCGACGCCTGCGATCGCGGCCGCATCGATGTCCGCCGCGGACTCGACGAGGCGGGCGTCCGCACCGCACGCCTGGGCCACTTCGACCAGCCGCTGCGAGTTGCTGGAGTTCGGAGCTCCGACGATCAGCACGAGGTCGACGTCGCGCGCCACCGCCTTCACCGCGTTCTGGCGGTTCTGCGTGGCGTAGCAGATGTCGTCCTTGGCCGGCACGCGGATGGCCGGGAACCGCGCGCGAAGCGCGGTCAGGATCTCCGCCGTGTCGTCGACCGACAGCGTCGTCTGCGTCAGAACCCCGAGTCTGTTCGGATCGCGCACCTCGAGCTTCTCGACGTCTTCGACCGTCTCGACCAGGTGCATGCGGTCGCGCGCGTGTCCCAGCGTTCCCTCGACCTCGACGTGTCCGCGGTGCCCGATCAGCACGATCTCGAAGTCGTTTCGCGCGTAGCGCAGCGCCTCGACGTGGACCTTGGTGACGAGCGGACAGGTGGCGTCGATCGTGCGGAGTCCCCGGCGCTGCGCCTCTTCGCGGACCTGGGGCGAGACGCCGTGCGCGCTGAACACGACGAGACTTCCCTCGGGAATCTCGCCCAGGTCGTCGGTGAAGAGGGCGCCCCTGGCGCGCAAGGCTTCGACGACGTGACGGTTGTGGACGATCTCGTGGCGTACCCAGATGGGCGGGCCGTACGTCTCGAGCGCCAGTTCCACGATCTCGATGGCGCGGTCGACGCCCGCGCAGAAGCCCCGCGGGTCCGCGAGCAGCAGCCGCCGGGATGCGGAGGGAGGAGCGGACTCGGACATGGGGTCAGTCTAGCAGCCGCCTCCGGTGGGCTCGGACGGTGGGCTCGGACGGTGAGCCCGGTCGCGTGCACCCGGTCAGGCGGGCTCGGGCGGAGGTGGGCGCCGCAGGTTGAGCGCCATCGACAGCGCAAAGTAGTACCCGGGACCGAGCAGGCTCAGCCAGAGCAGGACGGGACTCGGGTCCGGGCGCACGGCGATCCACGAGAAGCCGAGCACCCACAGTCCGAGCACCGTCAGGCTGAGGGGCCGCAGCACGCGCGTTCGGCTCGGGTAGATGTAGCGGAGCGGAACGAAGATCGCGGCCGAGAGCACGAGCGTGATCCAGAGCGCCGTCTGCGGGCCGACGTCCATCAGGTAGAAGTACATCACCACCACGTTCCAGTACGACGGCCAGCCGGTGAAGAAGTGGTCCGGGGTCTTGGCGTCGTCGCGGCTGAAGCCGTAGCACGACGCCAGCACGGGCACGGCCGCCCAGGCCGGATGAGGCAACAGGCCGGTCTCGACCAGGAAGCAGGCCGGCACCAGTACGTAGGTGAAGAAGTCGCAGATGTCATCGAGGCGGCGGCCGTCGAACCAGGGGATCGTGCCGCGCACGTCGGCCCACCGCGCGAGCGCCCCGTCCGTCGAGTCGATGACCAGCGTGAGCATCATCAGGTAGATCGCCAGCCGGTACTCCTGCTGGAAGATGGCGAGGATCGACCAGACACCGAAGACGGCGCTCGACGCCGTGTAGGCGTGGACGCACCACGAGGCGAGCGTTCTCACGGCCCCGAAGATACCGCGTCCCGTCGCGGGTTGGGGCGCGCAGGGGCGCGCCGGGGCGTCCGGCGATCGTCGAGGCGAGCGGTTATAGTCCGCTCATGCCCGAAGTACACGAGATCCTGAGGCAGGGCGGGGACTCGTTCCTGACGACCAAGGTCGACGCCGTCGTCAACTGGGGACGGAAGTACTCGTTCTTCCTGTACCCCTTCGTGACCGCGTGCTGCGGCATGGAGTTCATGTCGGCCGCAGGCCCGCGCTACGACCTGGATCGGTTCGGGGCCGCGCTGCCGCGCTTCTCGCCGCGCCAGGCCGACCTGCTGATGGTCGTCGGCACGATCAGCCACCGCCAGGCGCCGATCCTGAAGAAGGTCTACGACCAGATGGCCGAGCCGAAGTGGGTCGTGGCCTGGGGTGCGTGCACCTGCTCGGGCGGTCCGTACAACAACTACGCGACGGTCCAGGGCATCGACACCATCGTGCCCGTCGACCTGTACATTCCCGGCTGTCCGCCCCGTCCCGAAGCGGTCATGGATGGCCTGATCAAGCTACAGGGGTCCGTGCAGAACGAGCGCGGGTGGAACAAGCCCCGCCATCGCGAGACCTCGGACCTGACGCTACCGATCATCGAGCGGCCGGTCCCCTGAGTCCGACTTCCCTTCCGGCCGGGCCTCCGCGCGGTCTCGCGAGGCTCGTTTCCAGGCGGGGGTCGAGGCGGAGAAACGCACCAGACGGCCGCTACTTTCCCGCGTAACCTGCCGGATAAAGTTACCTCGCAGATCCCCGATATGAGGGGCATCCCTGCGGTTCGGAGAGCCATTCCATGTCGTCCTACGATCTTGCCGTCATCGGATCCGGCCCGGGGGGGTACGTCGCCGCCATCCGTGCCGCCCAGCTCGGCCTGCAGGTGGCCGTGATCGAGGAGGAGGACCGGCTTGGCGGGGTCTGTCTCAACTGGGGCTGCATCCCGACGAAGGCGATCCTGAAGGCGGCCGAGCAGTTCGCGGCCGTGCGCAAGGGTGTGCCGGGGCTCGTGGTCGAGGGGCTCACGCCCGACTACGGCGCCGTCATCGACGCCAGCCGCAAGGCGGCCGACCGGCTCAGCAAGGGCGTCGCCGGGCTGATGAAGAAGAACCGCATCGAGGTCGTGAAGGGCCGCGGGCGGCTCGTGGGCAAGGGCCAGGTCGGTGTGACGAGCGGCGACGGAGAGAGTGTGGTCGAGGCGCCGAACGTGATTCTGGCGAGCGGCTCGACCGAGTTCATCCTGCCCGGGCTCGACGTGGACGGAGAACGCGTGCTGACCAGCCGCGAGGCGCTCGCGTCGAAGCGGCTGCCGGCATCCCTCGTGGTGATCGGCGGCGGCGCGGTCGGGCTCGAGTTCGCGTACTCGTACGCCGCCTACGGAGTGGACGTGACGGTCGTCGAGCTCGAGGACCAGCTGCTGCCGGGCTTCGACGCGGAAGCCGCACAGGTGCTGGCGTCGTCGTTCGCGCGGCGCAAGGTCAAGATCCTGACGCGGACCGCGTACAAGGCCGTCGAGCACAGCGGCGCGGGCGTCGCGGTCACCGTCGAGGGCGAGAAGGGCGAGGAGATCCTGCTCGCCGACCAGATCCTGTTCGGCATCGGCCGGCGCGCGCGGGTCGAGAACCTGGGACTCGAAGAGCTCGGGGTCGACCTCGAGAAGGGCTTCATCGCCGTTGGCGAGGACTACCGCACCAGCGCCGAGGGCGTCTGGGCCATCGGCGACGTGATCGGTCCGCCGCTGCTCGCGCACGCCGCGTCCGAAGAGGGCGTGGCCGCGGTCGAGTTCATGGCGGGCGAGCGCAAGCGCGGGATCGACTACGGCCGTGTGCCCGCTTGCGTGTACTGCCAGCCCCAGGTCGCCACGGTAGGTCTCACCGAGGACCAGGCGCGCGAGCGCGGACGCGACGTGGCCGTGGGCAAGATCCCGTTCGTCGCCTCGGGCAAGGCGGTGGGGACGGGGCACACCGAGGGCTTCGTCAAGCTGGTGGCCGACGCCCGATACGGCGAGATCCTGGGCTGCCAGATCATCGGCGCCGACGCGACCGAGCTGATCGCCGAGGTGACGCTGGCCATGGAGTTGGAGTCGACCGTGCGCGAGCTGGGACACACCACGCACGCGCATCCCACGCTTTCCGAGATCGTGAAGGAGGCAGCGCTGGCCTGCGAGGGCCGGGCGCTCAATTTCTGATGCCGATCACCGTGACCATGCCGCAGATGGGCGAGAGCGTCGTCGAGGGTACGATCGAGACCTGGAGCGTCCGCGAGGGCGAGTGGATCGAGAAGGACCAGACGCTCTGCGAGATGACGACCGACAAGGTCGACGCCGAGATTCCCGCACCCGCGAGCGGAGTCGTGACGCGCCTGCTGGTCGCCGAGGGCGAGACGGTCGACGTGGGAGCGGACCTGGCGATCATCGATCCCGCCGCCGAGGCCACGGTCGCGCCCTCCGCACCCGCCAGGGCGGCGTCCGCGGAGCCCGTTTCCCCTTCGAAGCCCGCACCGGCGGCCGCAGAGCCTGCGGCCAAGGCGTCGCCGCTGGCGCGCCGCATCGCGCAGGAAGAGGGCGTGTCCCTCGAGGGCGTGTCGGGCAGCGGCACGGCCGGACGCATCACCAAGGCCGACGTGGTCGATCACCTGAGCAGTTCCTCGCGCGCACCCGCGCGCGCAGCACCGCCGCAGGCGGCTGCGAAGGCCGCCGCGCCGGCCAAGCCCGGCTCGCTCGGAGACCTGCTCGGCCGGATGCGCGTTCCGCGCTACGCGCCACAGCCCGAAGACCGGATCATCCCGTTCAGCTCGATCCGCCGGCGCATCGCCGAACACATGATCGTCAGCAAGATCGTGTCGCCGCACGTGGGCACGCTGGCCGAGGTCGACATGCACGCGATCGTGCAGTTCCGCGACCGCGTGAAGACGCGGTTCCGCGAGGCGAACGGCTACTCGCTCACCTACCTGCCGTTCATCGTCCAGGCGACCGTGCGCGCGCTGAAGGAGATCCCGCGCATCAACTCCACCGTCGTCGACGAGAACATCGTCGAGCGCGCGGGCATCCACGTGGGCGTGGCGGTCGAGACCGAGCGCGGCCTGGTCGTGCCGGTGGTCCGCAACACCGATCACTACTCGCTCACCGGCTTGGCGGACCAGATCGAGACGCTGGCGCGCCGCGCTCGCGATCGCAAGCTGACGGCGGACGACCTGGCCGGCGGGACGTTCACGATCTCGAACCCGGGTCGCGAGGGCAACCTGTACGGCTTCGCGGTGATCAACCAACCGCAGGTCGGCATCCTCCGCATGGGCGAGATCGTCAAGCGCCCGATCGTCGTCCAGCACGACGGCGAGGACCAGATCGCCATCCGCCCGATGATGTACCTGGCCCTGTCGTACGACCACCGCATCATCGACGGCGTGACGGGCAACGGCTTCCTGTACCGCGTGGCGCGGAACCTGGAGGAGGGCGACTTCGAGGTCTGATCCCCAGCGACGCACTCGCTCCCCCGACGAAGCAGGAGATCCAAGATGGCCCTTCCGGCCGCAGACCAGATCAAGATGTACCGGACCATGGTCCTGATTCGGCGCTTCGAGCAGGGCGTGGCCGAGGCGTACGCCGACGGCTTCATCGGCGGGTTCACGCACCTGTACATCGGGCAGGAGGCCGTCGCCACGGGGGCGATCCTGTCGTTGAACCACGACGACTACGCGGTGGGGACCTACCGCGTGCACGGCCACGCGCTGGCGCGGGGAACGCCGGCGCGGTCGCTCATGGCCGAGCTCTACGGGCGAACGGACGGCGTCTGCAAGGGCAAGGGCGGCTCGATGCACTTCTTCGACGCCGAGCACTACTTTCTCGGCGGCTACGGCATCGTCGGCGGTCACCTTCCGATCGGCGTGGGTGCGGCGCTCGCATGCCAGATGCGCGGCGAGGACCGCGTGGTGATGGTCTTCTTCGGAGACGGCGCCTCGAACCAGGGCGTGTTCCACGAGGCGCTCAACATGGCCAAGCTCTGGGACCTGCCCGTCGTCTTCGTGTGCGAGAACAACCTCTACGGCATCGGTACCGACGTGCGCATCTCGTCTTCGTTCGACCAGATCCACAAGAAGGCGCAGGGCTACGGCATGCCGGGCCACGTGGTGAACGGCATGGACGTGATCGCGGTGCGCGAGGCCTGCGACGAGGTCGTGCGCTACGTGCGGCACGGGTCGGGTCCGGTCCTGCTCGAGGCGCGCTGCTACCGCTACCAGGGGCACTCGATGACCGACGCGGGCAAGTACCGCTCGGTCGCCGAGACGGAGCTGTGGAAGAAGCGCGATCCGATCCCGCGGCTGGCCAAGTCGATGCTCGAGCAGGGCACCGTCGACCAGGCCCGCCTCGACGCCATCGACGCCGAGGCGAACGAGACCGTGCAGGACGCCATGAGCTTTGCCGAGCAGAGCCCCCCGCCTTCTCCGGAAGCGCTGTGGCAGGACGTCTTCGTGGAGAACGACCATGCCTGAGCGGCGCTACTTCGAGACCGTGGGCATCGCGCTCGGCGAGGAGATGGAGCGCGACGAGAGCGTCTTCATCCTGGGCGAGGACGTGGGCCTGATCGGCGGGACGTTCCGCGCGACAGAGGGGCTGATGGCCGAGTACGGCTCGCAGCGCGTTCGCGACACCCCGATCGCGGAGGCGGCCATCGTGGGCCTGGCGATCGGTGCGGCGATGGCGGGCATGCGCCCGGTCGCCGAGCTGATGACCTTGAACTTCGGGATCGTGGCGATGGACCAGATCGTCAACCACGCGTCGAAGGCGCGGTACATGTTCGGCGGCGGCGTCAGGCTGCCCATGGTGATCCGCGCTCCGGGTGGCGGAGGCACGCAGAAGGCGGCGCAGCACTCGCACTCGATCGAGTCCTGGTTCATGAACACGCCGGGCATCCGCGTGGTGATTCCCTCGACGCCCTACGACCTGAAGGGGCTGCTCAAGACGGCCATTCGCAGCGACGACCCGGTGCTCTTCATCGAGCACGAGATGCTCTACAACACGCGCGGCGAGGTGCCGGACGACGACTACCTGCTGCCCTTCGGCGTGGCCGACGTCAAGCGGCCCGGCCGCGACGTGACCATCGTCGCGTGGTCCAAGATGGTCCACGAGGCGCTGCGCGCGGCCGAGATGCTGGGCGACGAGGGGATCGAGGCCGAGGTCATCGACCCGCGCACGCTCGACCCGCTCGACATCGACACGATCCTGATGTCGGTCGCCCGAACGCGGCGCGCCGTGATCGCAGAGGAGGGCTGGCGCAACGTCGGCGTCGGCGCCGAACTGGCCGCGCGCATCCAGGAGCACCTGTTCTACGACCTCGACGCGCCCGTGCAGCGTGTCGCGGCGGCGGACGTCCCGACCCCCTACGCCAAGAACCTCGAGAAGCTGGCTCTGCCCGACGCGCGAGACATCGTCGAGGCCGTGCTCAAGATCACCCTGTAGGACCGGGAACCCGAAATGCCCAAGCAGATCCGAATGCCCAAGCTCAGTGACACGATGGAGGAGGGGACGCTGATCGCCTGGCGCAAGAGCGCCGGCGACACCATCCGCCGCGGCGAGATCCTCGCCGACATCGAGACCGACAAGGCAGACATGGAGTTCGAGTCCTACACCGAGGGCACGGTCCACTCCTTCCTCATCGAGCCGGGGGCGTGCGTCCCCGTGGGAACGCTGATCGCGATCATCCAACTGCCGGGCGAGACGGCCGAGCAGGTGGACGCCTCGCTGTCGGGAACGGCCGAAGCCGCCGCGCCCGCCCCCGTCGCGTCGGCACCCGCCGCCGCGGCGCTCCAGTCCGAACCGGTCG
>JAFDDB010000083.1 GCA_019311115.1 Deltaproteobacteria bacterium | reverse complement strand
GAGCTTCGACGCCGTGGTGACCCAGGAGCAGGAACTCTTCGCGCCGGGCGTGCGGCGCTGGCCCCTCGCGCTCGAGCGCGGCGACGGCTCGCTCGTCTACGACGTGGACGGGCAGGAGTACCTTGACCTGACCGCCGGCTGGGGCGTCACGTGTCTGGGCCACTCGCACCCCGAGCTCGCCGAGGCGATCGCGGACCAGGCGCGCACGCTCATGCAGACGACGAACGTGGTCTACTCGCGCCCGCAGCTCGAGCTGGCCGAGCGGCTCGCGAGCATCATGCCCGACCAGATCCACCGCTCGTTCTTCGTGTCGAGCGGAGCCGAAGCCAACGAGGGCGCGCTCAAGCTCGCGCACCGTTCGACCGGCCGCTCGCGGTTCGTCGCCACGGTGAACAGCTTCCACGGCCGCACGCTCGGCGCGATGAGCGTGCTCGGACAGGAGAAGTACCGCGCGCGCTGGAGCGGCCTCATCCGCGAGAACACCTTCGTGCCCTACGGCGACCTCGACGCAGCCAAGGCCGCGATCGACGACGACGTCGCGGCGATGATCGTCGAGCCGGTGCAGGGCGAGGGCGGAGTCAACGTGCCGCCGGACGGCTACCTCACCTCTCTCGCCGACGCCTGCCACGCCGCCGGCGCACTGCTGATCCTCGACGAGGTCCAGACCTGCATCGGGCGGACGGGCCGCTGGATGGCGCTCGAGCACAGCGGCGTGCTCCCCGACATCGTGACGCTCGGCAAGGGCCTCGGCGGCGGCGTGCCGCTCGCGGCGTTCATGGCGACCGATCACGTCATGTCGAGCATCGAGCCCGGAGACCACGGGGGAACCTACGCGGGCAACCTGCTGACCTGCCGGGCCGGAGCCACGGTGCTGCGCATCATCGAGGAGCAGGGGCTGGTCGAACGCGCAGCGCGGCTCGGCGAGCACGTGCTGTCGCGGTTCGGTGCGCTCGCCGAGAGCGAGTCCGACAAGGTCGAGGCCGTGCGCGGCGTGGGCCTGCTTGTGGGGCTGGTGCTGCGCGACGCCGAGGCGGCGGCGCTCATGCACTCGGGTCTCCGGGACGCCGGCCTGCTCGTCAACCTGACGGCGGACCGGGTGCTGCGGATCTTCCCAGCCCTGAACATCCCTGAGGCGGAGCTGGACCGGGGGCTCGACCTGATCGAGGACGCCGTCGAGAAGGGCTGAGGCGACCGCGCGCCGCTACTTCGCGGGCTCGGGCTTCTTGCCGTTCCAGGGGCAGTGGGTCCAGCTCGCCTCCATCGGCGCTCCCGACCCGGGGCACTTCTTGGAGCCCGCGACCGCCGTGAGCGGCGCGTGCCACCAGAACTCCAGCGGCGCCACTCCCGTCTCGCCCTTGTAGCGCACGCGCACCACGCCGGGCTTGCTCCCCGACACGATCGGACGGGCCTGACTGTCCAGGTTCGCGAACGGCAGCAGCCGCAGGCCGCGCCCGAACTCGGCCAGCGAGACCCGGAACGCATAGGACAGCTCGGGCGACATCTGCTGGAGCTTCGGGTCGACCTGCTTGAGCACGTCGAACGGCACGTCGTCGATCCAGACCTCGAGCCGCCGCACGATCTCGACGGTGCTCAGCGCGTCCATCTTGCCGTCCGGAGTGAACTGGACGTCCATCACGCCGAGCAGCGTGTAGTTGTCGAACAGGTCGCCGATCGCCTCGATCTCGCCGGGCGTCTTCCTCATCTCGCGCGCGGCGGCGACCCAGAACTCCGCGGGCAGCCACCAGAACGTGACCAGGTGATCGTTGCCGCGAAAGTTGCGCACCGTCTCCTGGACGAGCTCACTCGTACTCTGCGCGAACACCGGCGCGGGAAGCGCGAGCGCGCCGAGCACCAGCACGACGATCAACAGGGCTGTCCGACCGAATCGCATCTGCTGAATGTAACGTCTACGCAATCGCATTCCTGTAGGCAGCCAGGGGGTCGGGCGCATCGGCCAGCCTCTCCAGCCAGCCGGACACCATCGAGTCGAGGGCAGCGTGCACCTGGCCCCGCCAGCCTTGGACGAGCGCCGCCGGGTCCTCATTCGGGCCGGGCGCCGCGTACGCAAAGGAGAGCTCGCGGGTGGTGTGCGCGGGCAGCGGGAGGCGCAGGTCGAGCGCGAGTCCCGTCTGCGGGGCCGGGTCGGGAGCCCGCGCGCGGATCGCGATCCCTGCGTCGGCCAGCGCACGCCGCCCTGCGCCGGTCTCGCGTATGCACGCGCCCGGAGCCGAGGAGGGATCGCTGCCGGTAACGTCCCAGATCTCGCAGTAGTCGACCACGACGGGCTTCGCGGTCGAGTTGCGGATCGCCGCCAGCCCGAGCAGCAGCGGCCGGGGCTCAGCAGGCGCGAAGACCAAGTGCTCGAGCGACAGTCCCTCGCCGAACACGCAGCGCCGCGCCCACCCGAGACCGACGTCCATGCGGTCGGCGTAGCTGGTGCGCAGCCAGCCGCCGGGCCAGTGCACCACCGCGTCGAGCCGCCCGCTCTCGAACCAGACACCACCCGGTGTCGCGATTCCGGAGCACGCCGCGTTCCCGATCGGATGCACGGCCCCCCCGGGCCCCAGGGGCCCCGAGGGGCCCGCGGAGATCAGGGGCGTGGCGGGATCAGACGTAGGTGCTGCCCTTCGGCATGCCCTCGTCGCGGCGGATCTTCACGTTGATCAGCGCGGGCTTGCCGCAGGCGAACGAGCGCTCGAGTGCGGGGCGGATCTCTTCGGGCCGCTCGCAGTACTCGCCGTGTCCGCCCATCGCCTCGACGATCTTGTCGTAGCGCGTGTACTCGAGATACGTCGCCACGGTGCGCTCCTTGCCGTAGAGGGCGAGCTGCGGACGGAGCATCTGGCCCCAGGCGGCGTCGTTGCCCACGATGCCGACGATCGGGAGATCGTGGCGGATGGCCGTGTCGAACTCGAAGCCGTTCAGGCCGAACGACCCGTCGCCGTAGACGATCAGCACCTTCTTGTCGGGGAAGCTGACCTTCGCCGCCAGCGCGAAGGGCATGCCCACGCCGAGCGTGCCGAGCGGACCCGGGTCCATCCAGCAGTTCTCCTTGAAGACGGGCACGACCTTGGCCGACTGCGCCACGATGTCGCCGCCGTCGCCGATGAGGATCGTCTCCTCGTCGATGAAGTCGCGAACCTCGCGCGCCATGCGCAGCGGATCCACCGGCGACTCGTCGGAGTTCAGCTGGTCCGCGAAGCCCGCCTCGAGCTCGGTCTCCCGCTCGCGAAGCTCGTCGCGCCAGCCGGTGAAGTCGAGCTGGATCGACTCCTCCTTTCCTTCATGACCTCGAGCAGCATCTCGAACGACTTGCCCAGGTTCCCGACCAGCGCGGCGGCGGGCGCGCGGTTCTGCCCGATCAGCGTGTTGTCGAGGTCGAGCTGGATGATCTTCGACTCCGCGGGAATCGACTGGCCGTAGCGCAGCCGGAAGTCGAGCGGCGATCCCGCCAGCACGAACACGTCGCAAGCCTTCATGGCCTCGCGGCGCACGCGGTTGAAGAACTGCGGGTCGTCGAAGCGGATCTGCCCGCGGCCCATGCCGTTGGTGAAGCTCGGCAGGCGCGTCTCCTGGATGAAGCGGTTCAGGGCGGCCGAGCCCTGCGACCACTTGACCCCGGTACCGGCCATCAGCACCGGCTTCCTGGCCGCGCGCAGGATCTCGAGCGCGGAGACCACGTCCGCGCGCTCCGGCGTCAGCTGCGGCGCCCGGTTGCGGATCGGCGCGATGTCCATCGCCGACTCGTCGACCTGGCCTCCGAGCACGTCCATCGGGATCTCGAGGAAAGCCGGGCCGGGCACGCCCGAGACGGCGTGACGGACGGCCATCTCGATGTACTCGGGAATGCGCGCCGTCTCGTAGCACGAGTCCGCCCACTTGCTGATGGGACGGATCATCGAGACGTGGTCCATCTCCTGGAGGGACCCGCGGCGCATGTTGTTGAAGGGCCCCTGGCCGCCGATGACCAGGAACGGGCTGTTGGCCCGCCAGCCGTTCGCGATGCCCGTGACACCGTCGGTGATGCCGGGACCCGCGGTCAGCACCGCGCAGCCCAGCTTGCCGGGGTTCAGGCGGCTGTATGCGTCGGCGGCGTGCACGGCCGCCTGCTCGTGGCGGACGTCGATGATCCGGATGCCCTCGTCGATCGCGCCGTCGTAGATCGCCATGACGTGGCCGCCACTCAGCGTGAAGATGCAGTCGACTCCGGCCTGCTTGAGCGCGCGCGCGGCCAGCTTTCCGCCGTGAACTGTCATGGGGGGGCTCCTCGGTCAGGTGGGAATGGGGCCCCAGGGTACCCGATCGCACCCCTCAGTCGAAGTCGTAGGCCGGCAGCGCCGCCCGAAGCTGCGGGAAGCTCATGCCCTGGGACTCGGCCTCCTCGAGCGCGGAGCGGGCCTCGCGCGTCCGGGAGGCTTCGATCAGCGCGGTGATGCGGTTCTGCCAGGCGGGCGCGACCTCGGCGCGCGTGCACACCGGCGCCGGGCACTCGCGGTACAGCGCGACCGCTCGCCCGTACGCGTCGGCCGCGTCCGAGAAGCGGCCGCGGTCGAAGAGCCGAGCGCCCAGCGCGACGTGCGCCTGCGCGAGCATGCGACCCGGCTCGGGCTCCTCGGGGTAGTCGCGGTGCAGCGCCTCGAGCCTCGCGATGCCGGCCTCGAGCTGGCCCCGCTCGAGCAGCTCGAAGGCCAGGTCGAGGCGCCGCTCGAGCAGCGCCCGGACCTCCGGAGACGCCGCGTCCAGCTCCGGGGCCAACTCACGGGCCTCTGCGCGCATCGCCTCGGCCCGCGGCTCGTCCATCTCCAGGGCGGCGCGCTCGATCAGCACCACCGCCAGGTTGTGCCGCAGCTCCGGATCCTCGGGTTCGAGCGCGACTGCCTCGCGCAGGTCCCTCTCGGCCGAAGGCAGTGACCCGCGCTCGCGATGCTGCTCGGCGCGTCCGGCGTACGCAGCGGCCAGTGCGCGCCGGACGCGGGTATTCCACGGGGTCGCCGCGTAGGCCTCAGCGTAGGCCGCGATGGCGGTGTCGTAGTCGCCCCGCGCGCCCGCCCTCTCGGCCCGCTCGATCAGAGGAGAGATCCCCCCGGGGGCGGAGTCCCCTCCAGGATCCCTGCCGGAGTCCCCGCCTGAGTCCCCGAGGAGGGCGCAGCCGGTCCCGATCGACAGGCCCGCGCAGAGGGCCAGCAACAAAGAGAGGGTAAATCCACCCGCTCCAGGCTTGCCTCTCCTGGCTCTCGCCGCCCCCAGCGTCATGCGGCGCCGAGACTATCCCACGGCCCGGCGGCCGGCGAGGCTGCACAGGCGCTGCCGCCGGCTGAACCTGCGCACGGGTTAATGCCCTGGGCTCTCCGCCCGATACGCATGGAGATGACCCAGACCGCAGCTCAGCCGGAGCCGAGCGACGAGGTGGAGCTCTACACCTCGCCCTGGGTCAGCGGCACGCGCGCCGCCGCCTACTTCGGGCCGATCAGCTCGGAGCTGTTCCTCCCGGACGACAGCGTCGACGACCGGGTCGAGGCCTGGACGAAGGCCGAGCGCGAGCTGCTCGAGTCGCTGCGCGAGAAGGCGCGGTCGCTCGGAGCCAACGCTGTGGTCGGTCTCGAGGTGACGCTCGACCCGTTCGCCCGGGAAGAGGAGAAGGACGCCACGGGCCTCCGCCTCCACGCGGTCGGCACGGCCGCCAAGCTCGAGCCGCTCTTCTAGCCTCGTTCCCCTGCTTCCGCGCGGTGCCTGACCGGGGTCAGGAGCGGACGTCCCGCGAGGCACTCGACGATGTTCCGCGCCGCGATCTCGGCCATGCGGTCGCGCGTCGCCAGCGTCGCGGAGCCCAGGTGCGGACACAGCACGACGTTGGGAAGCTCCGCCAGGCCCGGCGCCAGCCTCGGCTCGTCCTCGAAGACGTCGAGGCCCGCGCCCGCGATCTGGCCCGCGCGAAGAGCTTCGACCAGGGCGTGCTCGTCGATGACGGGACCGCGGGCAGTGTTGATCAGGACGGCGTTCGACCGCATGCGTGCCAGCTCGGCGGCGCCGATCAGGTGGCGCGTGTCCGGCGTGAGCGGCACGTGGAGCGACACGAAGTCCGAGCGCTCGAGCAGCTCGTCGAGTGGCGTGCCCGCGTCCCGCGAGTGGAGCAGCACCTGCATCGAGAAGCCGCGAGCGCGCTCCGCCACGGCCCGGCCGATCCGGCCCGCGCCGACGATGCCGAGCGTCTGGCCGGTCACGTCGAGGCCGACGCCGAGGGTGGGCGTCCAGCCAGTGAACGCGCCCGCGCGCACGTAGCGGTCGTGCTGCGGCAGGGCCCTCGCGACCGCCAGCAGCAGTCCCATCGCCAGGTCTGCGGTGGCGTCGGTCAGCACGTCGGGCGTGTTCGACACCGCGACCCCCAGGTCCGCGGCCGCCTCGAGGTCCACGTTGTCGGTCCCGACCGCCATGTTCGCCACGATCCGCAGACCGGGCGCGCCCTCGAGACGAGCCCGGTCTACACGGTCGGTCAGCAGGCAGAGCCAAGCCTCGGCTCCATCCAGATCCGGGGGCGCCGCGCCCGGGGGCCGGCTCGAGGTCAGGCCGGCCGCCTCCAGCACCCGCAGGGCGGCGTCGGGGACGCCAAGGCTGACGAGGACGCGCGCGGAGGACATGCAGCGATGATGCCCGACCCGCCGTCGCCGCGGGGCCCGGACCCTTGTGCCCTCCGGGGCCGTCGCATATGTTCAGCCCCGCGATGAAGAAGGCCAAGCCGCTCCCCCACCGGAATCGACGCCGCAGCTCGCGCCACCGCGCGAAGCTGAAGGCGAAGAACCGCAAGGCGCGCCTGCGCCGGAGCCGCGGCGAGCGTCGCTACCCGTAGGCCCGGCGTGCCAGCCGACGACTACGCCCGGAGCGGTGTCGACACGGACGAGGCCGACCGCGCACTCGCGCGGCTTCTGCTCGAGCTGTCCCCCACGCAGGCCTATGGCCCGCGCATGGAAGTCGGGGTGGGTCACTTCGCCGCCGTCATCCGGGTGGGACCGCTGCAGCTGGCGCTGACCACCGACGGAGTCGGGACGAAGCTCCTGATCGCCGAGCTGGCCGAGCGCTACGAGAGCGTCGGCATCGACTGCGTGGCCATGAACGTGAACGACCTGATCTGCGTCGGCGCCGAGCCGGTCGCGATGCTCGACTACATCGCGGTGGAGCGCGCCGACCCCGAGGTCTTCGCTCAGATCGGCCGCTCGCTCGCCGAAGGCGCGCGACAGGCGGGCGTCAGCATCGTCGGAGGCGAGACCGCGCAGGTCCGCGACATGCTGAAGGGCGCGGTCGAGGGGCGCGGGCTCGACCTGGTGGGAATGGCGATCGGCGTGGTGCCGGACGGCGGGCTGATCGACGGCTCGACCATCCAGCCCGGTGACGCGCTGCTCGGCATCGAGTCGAGTGGGCTCCACTCCAACGGCTACTCGCTGGCGCGCGCGGCCCTGCTACAGAAGCTGAAGCTCGACGAGTACGTCGAGGAGCTCGGCTGCAGCCTGGTCGACGCACTGCTCGAGCCCGTGCACATCTACGTGCGGCAGGCCAAGGCGCTCGCCGAGGCGAGCGTGCGGGTCCGCGCCATGGCGCACATTACCGGGGACGGACTGCTGAACCTGCGGCGGGTCGAAGCCCCGGTCGGATTCGAGCTGACGTCGCTGCCGGAGCCCCCGCCGATCTTCCAGCTGATCGAGCGGCTCGGCGAGGTGAGCCGCGGAGAGATGCGCACCGTGTTCAACATGGGCATCGGCTTCGCGGTGGTCGTCGCCGAGGCCGACGCCGACAAGGCGCTCGAGTTGATCCGCGGCACGGGCCTCGACGCCTGGCAGATCGGCTTCGCCGTCGCCGATCCCGAGCGCCGCGTGCGGCTGGTCGAGGAGAGACTCGTCGGCACGTCGAAGCACTTCACGCCCGAGTGATCCGCTTCATACACGAGGCGACCGACGCCTCGACCGGCGCCCGCGCGGGGCGGCTGCTGACCGCGCACGGCGAGGTCGAAACCCCCGTCTTCATGCCCGTGGGCACGCAGGCCGCCGTGCGCGCGATGACGCCGGAGCAGGTGCGCCGCACCGGAGCGCGGATCGTACTCGCCAATACCTACCACCTGGCGCTGCGGCCGGGCGAGCGCCTGGTGCGCAAGGCTGGAGGCCTGCACCGCTTCATGGGCTGGGACGGTCCGGTGCTGACCGACTCCGGCGGCTTCCAGGTGTTCAGCCTGCCGAGCGCCGAGGTCCGCGACGACGGCGTCCGCTTCAAGAGCGAGGTGGACGGCAGCCAGATCCTGCTTACGCCCGAGCGCTCGATCGAGATCCAGCACGCGCTGGGCGCCGACGTGATCATGGCGTTCGACGAGTGCGTCGAGTACCCCGCGAGCGAAGCGCGCGCGCGCGACGGCGTCGACCGGACCCTCGCCTGGCTGGCGCGTTGCGTGGCCGCACACGGGCGCGCGGACCCCGCGCTGTTCGGCATCGTGCAGGGCTCGGTCTACCCGGAGCTGAGGCGGCGCTGCGCCGAAGAGGTCGTGCGGCACGACCTGCCCGGCTACGCGATCGGCGGCGTGTCGGTCGGCGAGGGCCACGACGAGATGAAGCGCGCCGTCGAGGCGACGATCGGCTACCTGCCCGAGGACCGCCCCCGCTACCTGATGGGCGTGGGGCTTCCCGAGGACATGGTCGAAGCGGTCGAGCGCGGCGTCGACATGTTCGACTGCGTGATCCCCACGCGCTACGCACGCTCGGCCACGCTGTTCACCCGCCGCGGCCGCATCCGCATGACGCAGCGGCGCTACCGCAACGACTTCTACCCGATCGACGCGTCGTGCACCTGCTACGCGTGCACGGATTTCACGCGGGCCTACGTCCACCACCTGTACGCGACGAACGAGATCCTGGGCACCATCCTCGGCGCGATCCACAACGTGACGTTCTACGTGTCGCTGATGGCGGAGATGCGCGACGCCGTGCTTCGAGGCGAGTTCGGCGCGTTCAAGACTTCCTTCTACGCCGATTACGGCCGCCCCGGCGGCCAGAAGAGGAGCGAGGGCCGCTAGGCACCTCGTGCAGCGCGACCCAGTAGAATTCGCGCGACGTGCCGCGCTTGCCCTCGGGGCGCACCTCGGAGACGCGCGCGAAGCGTTCGCGCAGCCGGAGGCGGAAGGCGTCGGCCTCCGCACACGGAAAGCCCTTGATCACGGCCGCGCCCGCGGGGGTGAGGACGTGGTCGGCGACGGCGAGCGCAGCCTGCCAGACTTCCTCGAGCGCGGCGTGGTCGACGTCGCGCACGCCCGTCAGCTTCGGCGAAGCGTCGCAGAGCAGCAGGTCGGCCTTGCGCGTGAGCGCCAGGGCGATGCGCTCGGGCGCGCCCGGCTCGGCGAAGTCGAACTGCATCACCGCGACGGGGTGCGGCAGCGGGTCGGTCTCCTGCAAGTCCACGCCGACAACGCGCCCCTCGGGACCGACGCGCTCGGCGAGCACCTGCAGCCAGGCGCCCGGCCAGCAGCCCAGGTCCACCACGGCGGAGCCGCGAGCGAGCTTCGGCAGCCGGCGCAGCAGGTCCTCGAGCTTGAAGGCCGCGCGCGAGCGGTAGCCGGACTCCTTGGCCCGGCGGTAGTACGAGTCCTTGCGGTCGTAGCGGGCCGTGGGCCCGGTCCCGGCTAGCGGGTCGAAGCGCGGACGCGAACCAGGCCGCGGTTGTGCCCGGGTACGGATCCGCGGACGAAGATGAGCCCGTTCTCGGCGTCGAGCCGCTCGACGCGGAGGCCGAGGGTCGTAGTGCGCTTGTTGCCGTGCTGGCCCGCCATCTTCTTTCCCTTGACGATGCGGCCCGGGTAGGTTCCGGCGCCGAGCGCGCCGGCATGCCGGTAGTGCTCGTGCGTCCCGTGCGTCGCCTTGGGCATTGAGAAGTTCCAGCGCTTGATCACGCCGGTGAACCCGCGGCCCTTGGACGTGCCCGCCACGTCGACCTTGGCGACTCCCTCGAAGGTCGCGCCACAGGCGACTTCCTGGCCGGGCTCGAGGCCCTCGGCATCTTCGGCCGGCAGCCGCACCTCGTACAGGAAGCGCTTGGGCGACACGCCGGCCGCCGCAACGTGGCCTGCGGCCGCCTTCGAGGTGTGCTTCTCCTTGCGCTCCTCGAAGCCGAACTGCACCGCGCAGTAGCCGTCGCGCTCGGCGGTCTTCTTCTGCACGACCACGCACGGGCCGGCGGCGATCACGGTGACCGGAACGCGCTCGCCGGCATCGGTGAAGATCTGCGTCATGCCCAGCTTGCGGCCCAGTAGCTCGAGATTCATGTGGGACTCCGGGTAGGACCCCGCTCCCCGGCCTGGTCTCGTGCCAGGAGGAGAGGATCCGAAGGGCGGGGCAATATAGCCCGGCGGCTGCCCCCGAGCGAGCCCCCCAGCTCTGGTTCGGACGGAAGCGGCGCCTATACTTCTCCCTCCGATCGCTGCCGACACCCGCCCCCCCGCCTGTCTGGGAGGCGGGCTTTCGCGCGTGGAGCGCCAGGCGGCGCGGGGCAGGGGGGAAGAAGGCGCTTGGACCAGTGGCTCGACAAGGCGATGTCGCGCGAGGGACCGCTCCGGCTGATGCGGGTGCAGGGCTCCGCCGACGCCTACCTCACCTCGCGCCTGCGCGCGGCGCACGCCGGGCCCATCCTGCTGATCTCCCCGACCTCGAAGCGGGCCGAGCGGATGGCCGCCGACCTGCGCGCCTTCTCGTCCGGACCCGAGGGCGGCGAGATCCAGCTCCTTCCGCGCTACGACGTGCCCCCCTTCGACCGGTTTTCGCCGCACCCGGAGCTGGAGGCGCAGCGCATGAGCCTGCTCTACCGGCTGCTGGCGGCGGACGACACGACGCCGCTCACCGTGATCGCCCCGTGGTCGGCGCTGCTTCGCCGCGTGCTGCCACGCCACGAGCTGCGCGCGCGCGTCACCCACCTGGAGAGCGGCATGAACGTCGACCGCGACGCGCTGCTCCAGGTGTTGGTCTCGGCGGGCTACCACCACACGAAGCTCGTCGAGGAGCGGGGCGAGGTGGCCGCGCGCGGCGGGGTCATCGACATCTTCCCGCCACAGCTCGACCAGCCGGCGCGGCTCGAGTTCGACTTCGACGCCATCGCCTCGATGCGCCAGTTCGACCCGCAGACCCAGCGGTCGAGCGGGGCGCTTCGCCACCTGGTCGCGATCCCTCCCCGCTCGTACCGGATTCCCGACGACCTGGACGGCCTGCTCCAGCGCACGCGCGAGATGGGCCAGAAGATGGGCGTGCCCGAGTCCAACATCTACGCCGTCAACGAGTCGCTGGCGCGACGGCGCTTCCCGGCGGGGATCGAGGCACTCGAGGCGCTGTTCCACGACTCGCTCGAGACCGTCTTCGACTACCTGCCCGGCGGGACGCTGATCGTCATCGACGACCCCGAGGCCGGCCGCGCGCGCGCCCTGACCTGCAGCGAGGAGGTGTGGTCCGGTCACGCGCACGCGCGCCAGGAGGACCGCCTGGTCTGCGAACCGCTCTCTCTCTACATCTCGGACGACACCGCCTGGTCCGAGGCGCTGGCCCGCCGGCCCGTGATCCTCGACGCGCTGGGAGCGTCGGGCGCCGAGGGCGAGGAGGCGCTGGCCATCGACGCCAGCGACCACCAGTCCCTGCGGCGCGAGATCGCCGAGCGCCAGGGATCCGGCCACGCGCTCGAACCCCTGATCGCGCGGCTCGACGAGTGGCGGCAGGCGGGCCGGCGGGTGCGTCTCACCTGTCCGTCGCTGTCGGCGGCCGAGCGCCTCGCCGACATCCTGAAGGACTACGACCAGGAGCTCGACATCTCGAGCAAGGGCCTGCGTCCGGTCGGCGACGAGCTGCCCGCGCCCGGAACGGCGGACCTGATCGTGGCCCCGCTCACGGAGGGGTTCGACCTGCCCTCCGAGGGGCTCGTCGTCCTGACCGAGCAGGACATCTTCGGCCAGCGCTCGCAACGGCGCGTGGTGCGCAGCGCCCGGCGCGGACTGCCCGTCGAACGGCTGGCGCAGATCCAGGAAGGCGACTTCCTGGTGCACGCCGAGCACGGCATCGGCCGCTACGGCGGCCTGATGCGGCTCGACCTGCGCGGCTTCGCGCAGGAGTTCATGCTCGTCGAGTACGCGAAGGGCGACAAGCTCTACCTGCCCGTGCACCGGCTGGGACAGGTGCAGCGCTATTCCGGGGCCGACGGTCACGCGCCCAAGCTCGACCGCCTGGGCAACCAGACCTGGTCGCGCACCAAGGCCCGCGTGCGCCGCGCGGTGCGCGACATGGCCGAGGCGCTGCTCGCCGTGGTCGCCGCGCGCGAAGTGCTCGAGGGCTACCGCTATCCGCCCCCGGACGCGGACTACGAGGAGTTCGAGGCGCGCTTCCCGTACGAGGACACGCCCGACCAGCGCCGGGCGACCGAGGACGTGCTCGGCGACCTGCAGGGCGAGCGCCCGATGGACCGCCTGGTCTGCGGCGACGTCGGGTTCGGCAAGACCGAGGTCGCCTGCCGCGCCGCGCACGTGGTCACCGCGGCGAGCCGCCAGGTCGCCTTCCTGGTGCCGACGACCATCCTCTGCCAGCAGCACTACAAGACGCTCCGCGAGCGGTTCGCCGACACGCCGGTGCAGATCGCGTCGCTCTCGCGGCTGGCGTCGCCGCGTGAGGCGAAGCAGACGCTCGAAGGTCTGGCCTCGGGACGGATCGACATCGTCATCGGCACGCACCGCCTGCTCTCCAAGGACGTTCAGTTCCGCGACCTGGGGCTGCTGATCACCGACGAGGAGCACCGCTTCGGCGTGACGCACAAGGAGCGCATCAAGCAGATGCGCAAGCTCGTGGACGTGCTGACTCTGACGGCGACACCGATCCCGCGCACGTTGCAGATGTCGATGACCGGCATGCGCGACCTGTCGCTGATCGCGACGCCCCCGCCGGACCGGCTCGCCATCCGCACCCAGATCTGCCGCTTCAACGACGAGGTCGTGCAGGACGCCGTACAGCGGGAGCTGCACCGCCGGGGGCAGGTGTTCTTCGTGCACAACCGCGTCGAGACGATCACCGAGATCGCGGGCTACCTGGCGCGCCTGGTTCCAGACGCGAAGATCGCGATCGCGCACGGACAGATGTCCGGCCATCAGCTCGAAGAGATCATGCTCGGCTTCATCGATCGCGACTACGACGTGCTGGTCTGCACCTCGATCATCGAGTCTGGGCTCGACATCCCCAACGCCAACACGATCCTGATCCACCGCGCCGACCACTTTGGCCTGGCGCAGCTCTACCAGCTTCGCGGGCGCGTCGGGCGCAGCGACCGGCGAGCCTACGCCTACCTGCTGCTGCCGGCCGAGGGACAGATGAGCGCCGACGCGCGCCGGCGCATCGAGGCGATCAGCGACCTGTCCGAGCTCGGATCGGGCTTCCGCCTGGCGACGGAGGACCTCGAGATCCGCGGCGCGGGCAACCTGCTGGGCGCGGAGCAGAGCGGTCACATCGCCACGGTGGGCTACGACCTGTACATGGAGCTGCTCGAGCAGGCGGTCGCCGAGCTGCGCGGCCAGGAGCTCGAGAGCGCGATCGAGCCCGAGATCCGCCTGCCGATCCCCGCGCTGATGCCCGAGGAGTACGTCGCCGACGTCAACCAGCGCCTGGTGATCTACAAGCAGCTGAGCTCCGCGCGCGACGAGGCGGAGCTCCGCGACGTGGTCGACGACGTGCTCGACCGCTTCGGGCCGCTTCCGGACGAGGCCAAGAACCTGGTCGAGGTGATCCGCCTGAAGGTCCACTGCCGCAGCCTCGGGATCGAGAGCGTCGACACGACCGGCGGCGAGCTCGTGCTCAGGCTGGGCGAGCGCGCAGCCGTAGATCCCAAGCACTTGCTGAAGCTGCTCGAACAGCCGAACTCGCCGATGCGCGTCACGCCGGACCACCGCATCTACCTGCGCCTGCGCCGCGCGGAGGACGCGCTCGCCGAGAGCTTCGGGCTGATCGAGCTGCTGGGAGGCGGCAAGTGAGCCGGTGGCTCGGCCCGGCGGCCTTCCTGGCCGCCCCGTCGTTGAGGGCGCTGGTGGCGCTGCTGGCGCTGGCCTGCGGAGCGGGCGAGGGCGACGACTGGGTCGCGCGTGTGGACGCGAGCGAGGTCTCGCTGGCCGAGCTTCAGCAGGCGGCAGCTCCGCGGCTCGAGGGCGTGCAGGAGGCGCAGCGCGAGTCGATCTGGGCCGAGGAGCTCGAGCGGCTGGTGGCCCGGCGGCTGGTCCTGAATCGGGCGCAGGAGCTGGGCGTCGAAGTCGGCGAGGATGAAGTAGACGGCCGCATCCAACTGGTGCACGGAACCGAGTTCGAGGTTCCGGACGAGCACTACCGCGAAGAGGTACGCGTGCAGATGACGCTCGAACGCGCCGCCATGCTCGACCTGGCACGCGCCGCGCAGACGCCCGAGACCGCGGTGCTGGAGTACTTCGAGCGCAACCGCGACCGCTACCGGCAGCCTGCGCGCATCACGATCCGACAGATCGTCGTCGAGGACCGCGCCAAGGCCGAGCACCTGCGCGCCGAGCTCGACGGCGGCTCGGACTTCGAGACGCTCGCCCGCGCGCACAGCCTGGCGCCCGAGGCGGCGCTCGGTGGACTGCTCCCGCCGTTCGCACGCGGCGAGATGCCCGAAGCCTTCGACCCGGCGTTCGACCTGCGCGCAGGTGCACGGTCGCCCGTCGTCGAGTCCCCGTACGGGTTCCACATCTTCCTGCTCGTCGAGCGCCTGCCCGAGCGCGAGCCCGTGCTGGGCGAGGTGCGCGAAGAGATCCTGGTCGCCCTCCAGAGCGACCGGCTCGACGAGCTGCGGCGCGGCTGGCTCCGCGAGCTTCGGCGCGGCGCGAACATCGAGCTCAACGAACGCCTCCTGGAGACCCTGCAATGAGCCGACTCCACCACCGCGTCGCGTCGTGCCTGGCGGCGCTCTGCGTCTGCGCGGTGCCTGCGCTCGCCGCGGCCGACCGCATCGACGGGGTAGCGGCGATCGTCGACGACCAGATCGTGCTGAACTCCGAGGTCGACCTGGCTTCGGCACTGCTGCTGAACCGTGTCGGCAACGGACAGCCGGTTCCGATCGAGCTGAGGGAGCAGGCCCGCCTGGAAGCCCTGCGCACTCTGATCGAGGCGAAGCTGATGGTCGAGTTCGCCGAGCGGCGCGACCTGGCGGCGACGGCGGCCGACGTCGACAACACGATCGCGGGCATCGCGCAGGACGAAGGCGTGGAGCCCGCCACCATCTACCGGGCCGCGAGCGAGCAGGGCATGACGCGCGAGGCCTATCGCGCCGAGCTGCGGAACCAGATCACGCGCATGAAGGTGATGCAGAACATCGTGCGCGCGCGCATCACCGTCACCGACGCCGAGGTCCAGGATCTCTTCGACGAGCGCTATACGAACCAGACGCCCGGCATGCGCGTTCGCGTGCGCCACATCCTCATTCCCTGGCCCGACGATCCGGACCCCGAGAAGTACGAGCGCATGCGCGAGATCGCCGCGCGCATCCGCGAGAAGGCGATCCAGTCCGGCGCGTTCTCGAGCCTGGCGCGCCAGTTCTCGCGGGCGCCGTCCGCGGCGGACGGCGGGCTCACGACGCTTCGCGAGGGCGACGTGGCGCCCGAGATCGCGGAGCAGGTCTTCGGACTGCCGGCCGGCGAGGTCTCACCCGTCATCGAGACCCCGCACGGCCTGAACCTCTTCCAGATCCTGGACCGCTACGATCCGACCGAGATCGAGCTGCTCGACGTCCAGCAGGAGCTTCGAATGGAGCTGATGGAACGGCAGGTAGAGCCGGAGTACGAGGAGTGGATGGAGGAGCTGCGCAAGGTGCACTACATCCACATCGTGACGCGCTGACGTGAGTGCGGGCGCCCCGCCGCTCCGGATCGGCATCACCGTCGGAGACCCGTGCGGCATCGGGCCGGAGGTGGTCTCGGCCGCGCTCCGCGCCGGCAACCCGGCCGACGCGGCGTTCACCGTCTACGGCGACATCGAAGCCGTAGACCGAGCGGGCGGTCTGCCCGACGGCGTGGACACGCGGCCGTTCCGATCGGCGCCCGCCGAGCCCGGCGCGCTCCGTCCCGCGGCGGCCGCGGGCGTGGTGGACTCGATCCGCGCGGCGGCGCGCGACTGCCTCGAGGACCGGCTCGACGCCATGGTCACCGCGCCGATCTCGAAGCAGGTGCTCGGGGACGCCGGCTTCAGCTACCCCGGCCACACCGAACTGCTGGCCGAGACGGCCGGCAGCGGCCGCGCGGTGATGCTGCTCGTCGGAGGCCAGCTACGCGTGGCGCTCGCCACGATCCACGTGCCCCTGCGCGACGTGCCCGACCTGCTCTCGACTCCGCAGCTCTGCCAGATCCTGGCCGTGGTCGACGCCGACCTGCGCACGCGCTTCGCGCTGCCCGCGCCGCGGATCGCGGTCTGCGGGCTCAATCCCCACGCCGGCGAAGGTGGACGCTTCGGCGACGAGGAGCAGCGCGTGATCGCTCCGGCGGTCGCCGAGGCGCGCGCGGCGGGCGTGAACGCCGAAGGGCCGCTCTCTGCTGACAGCCTGTTTCACCTGGCCGCAGAGGGACGGTTCGACGCCGTGCTCGCCATGTACCATGATCAGGGTCTCGGCCCGCTCAAGCTTCACGCCTTCGGCCACGCCGTGAACGTCACCCTGGGACTCCCGCTGATCCGAACCAGCGTCGATCACGGGACGGCGTTCGACATCGCCGGCCAGGGAAGCGCCGACGCGGGCTCGATGGGGGAGGCGATCCGGCTGGCCGCCGTGTTGGCCGCGAACGAGCGAAGCTAGTCGGGCGCTCCCGGCGAACGGGTACCTGACAGCCAGCAACACCGCACGCGGAGAGGGGCACCTCCTGGGCAACGCAGTCAAGTCGGGAAGGCGTGCAGCACGCCCGTCGGCGAGCCGGCCGGGCGTGACCGCATTGAGCGTCCGCGGCGCGAGAGAGCACAACCTCAAGTCGATCGACGTCGACATCCCGCGCGACCGGCTGGTGGTGATCACCGGGCTCTCGGGATCGGGCAAGTCTTCGCTCGCCTTCGACACGATCTACGCCGAGGGTCAGCGCCGCTACGTCGAGAGCCTGTCGGCCTACGCGCGCCAGTTCCTGGACCAGATGTCCAAGCCCGACGTCGACTCGATCGAGGGGCTGTCGCCGGCCATCTCGATCGAGCAGAGGACCACGTCCCGCAATCCGCGCTCCACGGTGGGCACGGTCACCGAGATCTACGACTACCTGCGGCTGCTCTTCGCGCGCGTCGGCGTTCCCCACTGCGTCGAGTGCGACAAGCCGATCCAGGCGCAGACGGTGCAACAGATCGTCGACCGGGTCGTGGCGCTCGGCGACGGCACGCGGATCCAGGTGCTCTCGCCGATCGTGCGCGACCGGAAGGGGGAGTACCGCAAGGAGCTCAAGGAGTTCGCGGGGCAGGGCTTCGTGCGCGTTCGCATCGACGGCGAGCTCTACGACCTGGACCAGCCGCCGGAGCTCGACCGCAAGAAGCGGCACGACATCGACCTGGTGGTGGACCGCATCGCGCTGAAGCCCGACATCGAAGGCCGGCTGGTCGACTCGGTCGAGACGGCGCTCCGCGAGAGCCACGGCTACGTGAAGATCGACGTGGGACCCGGCAGCGAGGAGATCCTGTTCTCGGAGCTCGCGGCCTGCCTGGACTGCGGCGCGAGCTATCCCGAGATCAACCCGCGGATGTTCTCGTTCAACAATCCGCACGGCGCCTGCCCCGAGTGCACGGGGCTCGGCACGCGCGACTACTTCGACCCCGAACTCGTGATCCCGGATCCAGCCCTCACCGTCGGGGACGGAGCGGTGGCCCCGTTCCGCGGACGCGGCCACTCCTCGCGCTACTACGCGAGCCTGCTGCGCGGACTCTCCGAGGCGATCGGCTTCGACCTCGACACGCCCTGGAAGAAGCTGCGCGCGCCGGTCCGCCGCCAGATCCTCGACGGCACCGGCGACAAAGAGGTGAGCTTCCGCTTCGGACGCCGCGGGCGCTTCCGCTTCTCGCGGCCGTGGCCCGGCGTGATCGGCTACCTGGACCGGCGCTACCGCGAGACGGAGAGCGACGCGGTGCGCGAGGGCCTGCGCGAGTACATGAGCAACACCGAGTGCCCGGGGTGCCAGGGCGGGCGTCTCCGGCCCGAGGCGCGCGCCGTGCGCGTGGCGGGACGGCGCATCCACGAAATCTCGGCGTTCGCGATCGGCCAGTGCGTCAACTTCTTCGACAGCATCGAGCTGAGCTCGTACGACGAGAAGATCGCCGGACGCATCCTGCGGGAGATCCGCGAACGCCTCAACTTCCTGCGCAACGTCGGGCTCGACTACCTGTCCCTTTCGCGCTCCGCGGGCACGCTCTCGGGTGGCGAGAGCCAGCGCATCCGGCTGGCCACGCAGGTCGGCTCCGCGCTGATGGGCGTGCTGTACATCCTGGACGAGCCGTCGATCGGCCTGCACGCGCGCGACAACGGGCGCCTGCTCGAGACCCTGATGTCGCTGCGCGAT
>JAFDDB010000018.1 GCA_019311115.1 Deltaproteobacteria bacterium | reverse complement strand
CAGCGAGTACGGCAGCTCGTCGCGGAGCCGCTCGAAGCCCACCTCGCGGATACGCTCCGCCGCCAGGAAGCGGAGCGGCGCGTCGGTCAGGTAGTCCTCGGGGTAGAGGGCCGGTCCCGCCGGCAGCTGCTCGACGATCGCGCGCCGCAGGCGGTCGAGCCCGGCACCGGTGACGGCCGAGACCTCGATCACGTCGGCAAAGCGCTCCGGCGACGGGACGGGTCCCGGGGCGCCGCGGTCGCACTGCGTTCGCACCAGCAGCAGCGGTGCGGGAAGCTCCGCCAGCTTCTCCTCGGGGATGTCCCAGCGCGCGGTCGCGTCGAAGAGCAGCAGGCGCACGTCCGCATCGGCCGCGACCTCGAGCGCGGCATCGGTCATGGCCAGGTTGAACCGCGCCTGGCCGCGGTGCACGCCGGGCGTGTCGTAGAAGATGATCTGTGCGTCGGGCTCGGTGACGACGCCCAGCACCCGGCCGCGCGTGGTCTGCGCGCGCTGCGAGGTGATGGCCAGACGCTCGCCGATCAGCGCGTTCAGCAGCGTCGACTTGCCGGCGTTGGGCCGGCCGAGCAGCGCCACGACGCCGCAGCGGTGCTCCGCGGCGCGAGACGGGCTCGCTGCGGAGTCCGTCACTCCGCCAGCTCCTCGAGCGCGCGCAGCGCCGCGGCGCGCTCGGCGGCGCGCTTCGAGCGGCCCTCGCCCCTTCCGATCGCGCGGTCGTCTACGCGCACCTCGACCTCGAAGCGGGGATCCTGCGGCGAGTCGCTCGACGAGACGAGCGCGTAGCTGGGCAAGGTTCCCTGCTGCTGGAGCAGCTCCTGCAGGCGTGACTTGGGGTCGCGAGCCGCCTCGGGCGGAGCGCGCAGCGCCTCGCCGAACTCGCGCACCACCAAGGCACGCGCCGCCTCGAGTCCGCCGTCCAGGTAGATCGCGCCGAGCACCGCCTCGAACACGTTCGCCTGGATCGAGGGCTTGTCGCGGCCGCCCGACTTCTGCTCTCCGCGGCCGAGCCGCACGGCGCGCTCGAGGCTGAGAGCGCGCGTCCGCCCCGCCAGCGCATCGGAGTTGACCGCCCGCGCGCGCGCCTCGGAGAGCAGGCCCTCGTCGGCCTGGGAGTGCGCCTCCATCAGGATCTCGGAGACCAGCAGGTCGAGCACGGCGTCGCCCAGGAACTCGAGCCGCTCGTTGCTCTGCGACGCGCCCTCGACCGAGCGCGAGCCGTGCGTGAGTGCGAGCTCCAGGAGCTCCGGTCGGGCGAAGTGATGGCCGAGACGCTGCGCGACCGCCTCGAGCGGCTCGTCGTCACGCGCTGCCAGTGATCCACCCTCCACCGAGCACGCGCTCGTCGGCCTCGTCGTACACCACGGCCGCCTGGCCGGGCGCCGGCGCCCGCACCGGCTCGTCGAAGACGAGGAGTGTAGCCCCGGCCGCGTCCTCCTCGACGCGCGCCGCCTGCGCGGCGTGGCGGTGCCGCACCTGCGCGCGTACGCGAGTCCGCGGCGGCTTGCCGTCGTGCCAGACCGCGTCGGCGATGCGCACCCGGTGGCGCCGAAGCGCGCTCGCGCGATCGACCACCAGCTCGTTCGACGCGGGGCGGACCTCGACCACGTACCAGGGACCGTCCGCCAGGCCCAGCCCGCGGCGCTGGCCCGGCGTGTAGCCGGCGGCGCCCGCGTGCTCGCCCAGCACGCGGCCCTCGCGGTCGACGATCGGCCCGGGCTCCGGAGAGCCGCGGCCCAGCCGTGTGAGCGCGGCGCGTACGTCCCCGTCGGGGATGAAGCAGATGTCCTGGCTCTCGGGCTTGTCGGCCGTCACCAGGCCGAGCGAGCGCGCCACGGCGCGGACCTGCGGCTTGCTCATGCCGCCGAGCGGGAACTCGACGCTCGCCAGGGCCTCCTCGGGCATGTCGAAGAGGAAGTAGCTCTGGTCCTTGTCGCGGTCGCGAGCGCGCCACAGCGATGGCCGGCCGTCGGGTCCCGGGGCGAGCCTGGCGTAGTGGCCCGTGGCCACGCCCTGCGCGCCGAGCTTGCGCGCGCGGCGCAGCAGAAGGTCGAACTTGAGCACCCGGTTGCAGGCGATGCAGGGGATGGGCGTTCGGCCCGCGGCGTAGTCCGCGACGAACGGCTCGATCACGGCCTCGCGAAACGCCTCGCGGTAGTTGGCGGTGTAGTGGCGGATCCCCAGCGTGCGCGCGACGGCGCGCGCGTCCTCGGCGTCGGGCAGCCCGCAGCAGCGCTTCGACGACGACACGACGGGCAGCGACTCTGCCGCACCCGTCGCGGAGATCGCACCGGTGCCGGACTCGGCGCGCAGGTCCATGGTGATGCCCACGACCTCGCCGCCCCGCTCGGCGATCAGCGCCGCGGCGACGGAGGAGTCCACGCCGCCGCTCATCGCGACGACCCAGCGCTCGCTCATGCCCCGCGCACCCGCTCGACGACCCCGGGCAGCACGGACATGAAGTGGTCGATCTCGTCGCCGCGCGTCGTCACGCCCAGGCTCATGCGAATGGCACAGGTCGAGCGCTCGGGCGGGATGCCCATGGCGAGCAGCACGTGCGACGGCTCCGTGGAGCCCGAGGCGCAGGCGGCTCCCGACGCCACCGCGATCCCCTCGAGGTCGAGCGCCTCGACGAGCGCCTCGCTGTCGGCGCCGGGGAACGAGACGTTCAGGGTGTGCGGCACGCGGTGCTCGACCGAGCCGTTCTGCCAGGCGTCGGGGACTTTCGACTCGATCGCCTGCCACAGTCGGTCGCGGAGCGCCCCGAGCCTGCCCGAACGTTCGTCGAGATCCGCCTCGGCGGCGGCGCAGGCGGCGCCGAAGCCGACGATTCCCGGGACGTTCTCGGTGCCCGGCCGGCGCCGACGCTCCTGCGGCCCGCCGCGAACGAGGGGCTGGAAGCGCTGGCCCTCGCGCGCGTACAGCACGCCCACGCCCTTGGGTCCGCCGAGCTTGTGGGCCGAGAACGACGCGAAGTCGAGCGGCAGGGCGGCCAGCGCGAGCGGGAGCTTGCCGAGCGCCTGTACCGCGTCGCTGTGGAAGGGAACGCCGCGCTCGGCCGCGATCGCGGCGAGCTTCGGCACCGGCTGGATCACTCCCGTCTCGTTGTTGACCCACATGATCGACGCCAGCAGCACCGAGTCGTCGAGTGCGTCGGAGAAGCGCGCGGGATCGAGGCGGCCGTCCCGGTCGACCGGCAACAACTGGACGCCGATTCCGCGTTCGCGCAAGTCGTCTGCGGCGTCGAGCACTGCGGGATGCTCGGTGGCGCAGGTCACGATGCGGTCGCCGTGCCGCGGAAACCGCGCGGCCGCGCTCCGCAGTACGGTGTTGTTCGACTCCGTGGCGCCGCTGGTGAAGACCACGGTGTCGGGCGCGACACCGAGCAGTGACGACACCTGGCCGCGTGCGCTCTCGAGCTCGTCGCGCGCCTCGCTGCCCGCCCAGTGCGCGCTCGACGGGTTGCCGAAGTGCAGCGTCAGCACGCGCTGCATGGCCTCGACCGCCTCGGGACGCACCGGCGTCGTGGCGTTGTGATCCAGGTAGATGCGGGGCATGGCGACCGAGAGCTTAGCCTCTGAGCGCGTCGAGAACCCGCTCGAGCGGGACCACTCGCGACGCGTTGGCGGGCAGGTAGCCGTGCCCCTCCTCGGGCTCGACCAGGATGCCTGCAGTCACGAGCGGAGTCAGCGCGTCGCGCACGCGCTGGGTCGGCAGATCGAGCCGCACGGCCAGGTCGCTCGCGCTGGGCGTCGGGCCGCCACCCTCGAAGGCCTGGTAGACAGCGCGTAGCGCGGTGAGCGCGAGGCCCGACGCGCCGGCGGGATCGAGGTCCTCCTCGACACCCGCATGCAGCGTGCGCAGCGCGGCCACGGCCTCGCCGCCGACGAGAGCCACGGTCCACGAGAAGTAGATCCACACCAGAAAGATGGGAAGCTGGGCGATCGCGCCATAGATGACGTGGTAGCGCGCGAAACCGACTTGGAGTTCCAGGTACCCGAACTGCACCAACTGGAACAGCGTTCCCCCGAGCAGGCCGCCGAGCAGCACCTCGCGCAGGCGGAGCCGCACGTTCGGCATCCAGGCATAGAGCATCCCGAAGGCGAACCAGACCAGGACCCAAGGCATGAGCTTCAGGCCGAGGCTGGCGCCGACATCGGCCACCTCGTCGCCGAGCACCGCGCGCAGCAGCGCCGGGTACTCGAGTACGGTCTGCGCGGTGATCGACAGCACGATGAGCACCGCCCCGCCGACGACCATTCCCAGGTAGTCGCCTGCGCGCTTCAGGTAGCCCCGCGACGTGGTCACGCCGAAGATGCGGTTGAGCGACCCCTCGATGCCACCGAGCATCGACCAGGTCGTGACCAGCAGCGCGGCGAAGCCGACACCGCCGATCGCCTGGGCGTTGGCGCGGTCGATGTACGCGAGCAGCCCGTCGACCGCCTGCTCGTCGAGCATGGGCACGCGCTCCAACAGGAAGGGTCGCAGGTACTCGGCGAAGCCCGCCCCCTGCAGGATCGCCAGCACCACCGCGAGCAACGGCACGATCGCCAGCGACGTCGCGTAGGTCAGGGACGAGGCGCGGACCATGCAGTCGTCGCGGATGAAGCCCTCGACGGTGTGCTCGAGCCAGATGCAGAGGGGCTGGCGGCGCAGCGTCCGCAGCAGCGCGGCGCCCCGCTGCTCCGCCCGCGCCACCAGGCCGCGCACGCCGGCGCTCTCGGGCGCGGTGCTCACGTCAGAAACCCTGCGGCGCGCACGCACCGCGCGAGTCGAGCCAGTTGCGCATGCGCTCGACGGTAGCCGCGCCGATGCCGCGGACCCGGACCAGCGCGTCGACGTCCGCGAAGCGGCCGCCTCGCTCGCGCTCTTCCAGGATGGCGGCGGCGCGCGCCGGCCCGATTCCCGGAACGGCCCGAAGGTCCTCGACCGAGCCCGTCAGGGGAACGCGGCCCCCGAACAGCAGGCGCAGGCGCCCCGGCCACTCCGCGCAGGGACAGGCGGCGTCGGAGGCGATCCCACCGCCCTCGGCGAGCGCACAGCGGCCCTCGGGGCCTCGGACGACCGCGACGCCGGGCGGGGGCGCGGTGGAGGCGGTCGAGACGAGCGCCACGCAGGCGATGCCGGCCCACACGAGCCCCCGAGCGGGCGCGGGATCCGGAACGCGCACTCAGTGAGCCTCCTCCGTGGCGTCCTGATCTGCGAGACCGAACGCGTCGTGCAGCGCGCGGCACGCCAGCTCGGTGTACCTCTCTCCCACCACGACCGAAATCTTGATCTCGGAGGTGTTGATCATCTGGATGTTGATGCCCTCGTCGGAAAGCACGCGGAACATTCGGCTCGCCACGCCCGCGTGGTCCTTCATGCCCAGGCCGACGACCGACACCTTCGTGATCGAGTCGTCCGAAGTGACGCCCGCCGCGTCGAGTTCCGCGCGGACCTTCTCGACGATCGGCAGCGCGCGGTTCAGGTCGCCCCGCGCGCAGGTGAAGGTGATGTCCGTGTGTCCCTGGCTCGACACGTTCTGGACGATCACGTCTACGACCACACCCGCCTCCGACAGCGGGACGAAGAGCCGCGAGGCCACGCCCGGCTGGTCGGGCACGCCGAAGAGCGTGACCTTCGCCTCGTCGCGGTTGTACGTGACTCCCGATACCACCAGACGTTCCATCACGTCCTCCTCCTGGACCACCCAGGTTCCCTCGCCTTCGTGAAAGCTCGAACGCACGTGGATCGGCACGCCGTAACGCTTGCCGAACTTCACGGCGCGAATCTGGAGCACCTTGGCGCCCAGGCTCGCCATCTCGAGCATCTCGTCGTACGAGATCCGTGCGAGCTTGCGCGCGGTCGGCACCATGTGGGGATCGGCCGTGAAGACCCCGTCGACGTCGGTGTAGATCTCGCATACGTCGGCCTCGAGCGCGGCGGCCACGGCGACCGCCGAGGTGTCGGAGCCTCCGCGTCCGAGCGTGGTGATATTGCCGGCCTCATCCGTGCCCTGGAAGCCGGCCACGACGACCACGCTTCCGCCGTCCAGCGTGGCGCGAACCCGGGCGGCGTCGATGTCGAGTATGCGCGCGCGCGTGTGATCGCTGTCGGTACGCATGCCGAGCTGCGCGCCGGTCATCGACCGCGCGGAGCAGCCGAGTCCGTGGATGGCCATCGAGAGCAACGCGATCGTCTTCTGCTCGCCGGTCGAGACCAGCACGTCGTACTCGCGCGGGTCCGGATCGCTCGACATGGCGCGTGCCAGGGCAACGAGTCCGTCGGTCTCCCCGCCCATCGCCGACACGATCACGACGACGTCGTGGCCCTGCTCGCGAGTCTTCACCACGCGCCGCGCCACGTTGCGGATGCGCTCCACGTCTCCGACCGACGTGCCTCCGAATTTCTGGACGATCAGCGCCATGAACGCAGTACCTCTTCTGCCAGCGCCCGCCCGCGCTCGCCACTCCCGAGCACGCTGAGCCGCCGCGGTGGGTCCTGCCCTTCCACGCTGCTCGCGCCCGCGCCGCCCGCCTCCGGCCCCTCCTGCGCAAGCAGGGCGATGTGCACCTCGAGCCGGTCCTGGGGCAACGCGTCGGGGAAGAGCTCGGGCCACTCGACCACGAGCACGCCCTTCCCGTCCAGCAGGTCGTCGAACCCGGCGCCGGCCAGCCGAGCGTAGCTCTCCACGCGGTAGAAGTCCGCGTGCCGCAGCGGCAGCCGCCCCGGGTACTCGCCCACCAGCGTGAAGGTCGGGCTGGTCACCGGGACCTCGGGCGGCACATCGAGTCCCCGCGCGATCCCCTGGACGAGACAGGTCTTTCCCGCTCCCAGGTCTCCCGACAGGGCGACCACGTCGCCCGCCTGCAGCGCGCGCCCGAGGCTCGACCCCAGCCGCCGGGTCTCCTCGGCGCTACGGGAATCGACGCAATCCGGACGGCTCATCGTCCGTCTTCTCCACCCGGGCGAGAGCCTGCCAGACGGCCGGAATCCGCTCGGCCACCTCGCTCGCGAGGCCGCCCACGCGGCCGCCCTGATCTCCCGCGCGACCGTGGAGATAGACGCCGGCCACGGCCGCGTCCAGGGGCGCGGAGCCCTGCGCCAGCAGCGCTCCGATCACCCCGGCCAGCACGTCGCCGGTTCCGCCACTCGCGAGACCGGGGCCCCCGGTGGGGTTCAGCCAGACGCACTGGCCGGCCGCGTCCGACACCACCGTCCGCGCGCCCTTCAACACCACCACGGCGCCCGAGCGCTCGGCCAGGCGGCGCGCTGCCGCGACGCGATCCGCCTGGACCTCGCCGACCGACGTCTCGAGCAGGCGGGCCGCCTCGCCCGGGTGCGGGGTCAGCACCCGCGGCCCCGGCCCGCGCAGGCCGTCGGCCCGGCCGGCGAAGGCGTTCAGGCCGTCGGCGTCGACGACCGCCGCTCCCTCGTACGCGGACAGGAGTGCGGCGACCGCCTCGACGGTGCCGGGCGCGGTGCCCAGGCCCGGTCCCAGTACGAGCGAATCCCGCGATCGCGCCGCGTCGACCAGAAGCGGCACGGCACCGGCGCCGAGCGTCCCGTCGGGATCTACCGTGGGATCTACCGTGGGATCTATCGCGGGGTCTACCGCAGGATCCGGCGCGGGATCCGCCGGAGCGCTCGCCAGTGGCAGGGTCATCGCCTCGGTGAGCTTGGCCTCGAAGATCGCGTTCAACGACTCGGGCGCGGCCACGGTCACCAGTCCCGCGCCCGAACGCAGCGCGCCGCGCGCCGCGAGCACCGCCGCGCCGGTCTTGCCGGGCGAGCCGGCCACGACCAGCACGTGGCCGAAGGTGCCCTTGTGTCCGGCGGCGACCCGCTCGGGCAGGCGCCGGGCGGCCGCGCGATCGGTCAGCACGAACTGGCGGACGCCCGCTCGCTCGACCGAGGTCCAGGGCAGTCCGATGTCGGCGACGAGGATCTCGGGCAGGTCCGCGCGGGCCGCCAAGCCCAGCTTCGGCAGTCCCAGCGTTACGATCAGGTCGGCGCGCGGCTCGGGACCCAGGGCGGACCCGGTCTCGCTCGAGAGGCCCGACGGCAGGTCTACTGCCACGACCGGCACGTCCGCGGCGGCCACCGCGCCCAGGGCGGCGGCGGCGAGCCCCTCGACCGCGCGCGACACGCCGGTGCCGAAGACCGCGTCGATCACCAGGTCGCAGCGGGCCAGCGCGTGCTCGAGCGGCTTCAGGTCGCGAAGCCTCACCACCTCGACCTCCGCCTGCGCCAGCAGCCCGAGGTTCGCGCGAGCCTCCTCGCTGTGCCGCTCCGCGTCTCCGAGCGTCATCACGACGGGCTCGACGCGATCGTCGGCGTCGCGCAGCAGGCGCGCCACGACGTAGCCGTCCCCTCCGTTGTTGCCGCCCCCGCAGAGGATCAGCGGCCGGCGCGTCGCGGGGAAACGCAGCCGCACGGCCTGCGCGACCTGGCGCCCCGCGGTCTCCATGAGCACGCGCCCGGGGATGCCGAGCCGCGAGATCGCGTCACGGTCGATGCGCCCCATCTCGTCGCCCGTCGGACAGGGCCATCCGCGCTCGTCCAGGATGCGTGCGTTCACCGCCCTTCCCCGCTCAGGAGATCCCGGCCCTCATCTCGGCCACCGCGCGCTCGAGTCCCACCAGCAGGCCGCGCGACACGATGGCGTGTCCGATGTGCACGTCCTGGATCTCGGCGAGGCCGCGCAGGTCCTGGAGCCGCTGCAGGTCGAGTCCACCGCCGACGCCGACGCGCAGCCCGAGCTTGCTCGCCAGCCGCACGCTGTCGCCGATGCGCTGGCGCTCCTCCGCGCGGTCGGGCCCGCCCTCGCAGAAGCGGTCGGTCAGGATGCGGACGCCGCGCGCGCCGACGCGGTGCGCCGCCTTGACCTGGTCGAGGTCGGGCTCGATCGCGAGCGACGCGTCGATGCGTCCCTCGTGGAGAGCGCGCACCACCTCACCGAGCTCTCCGAGCCCGGTCATCACGTCGAGTCCGCCGCCCGAGCCGAGCTCGCCGTCGACCTCGGCCACGAGCCCCACCGCGTCGGGCCGCAGCTCGAGCGCGATCTTCAGCATCTCCGCGGTGGGCGCGATGTCGAGACAGAAGTGGCGACGCACGGTCTGGCGCAGCAGCCGCGCGTCGCGGTCCTGCACGTGGCGGCGGTCGCCGCGAAGCTGCACGGCGATCCCCTCCGCGTCGCCCAGCTCGACGAGCACGGCCGCGGCGACGGGGTCGGGGTCGGCGCGCCCCGCGCTCTCGCGCAGCGCGGCCACGCCGTCCAGGTGGACGATCAGCCGGCGCGGCATCAGGCGTCGCCCCCGATCTCGGCGCGCAGCACGCCGCAGATCTCCTCGGCCGCGCGCTCGATGCGCTCGGCGTCCTCGCCCTCGACCATCACCCGGGCCAGCCGCTCGGTGCCGGAGTAGCGCACCAGCACGCGGCCCTTGCCCGCGAGTTCACCCTCGACGCGCCCAATCATGTCCTGCAACGGTTCGATCTCCTCGAGGGGGGGCTGCTCGGAAACGGGGATTGAGTGGAGCACCTGCGGAAAGCGCTCGAAGCCGCACGTGAGTTCGGAAAGCCGGCACCGGCGCCGCAGCAGCGTGGCGAGCACCTGCAGCGAAGTCAGCAGTCCATCTCCGGTGGCGATGTGGTCCAGGAACACGATGTGTCCCGACTGCTCGCCGCCCAGGTTGAGCTGCTCGCGGCGCATCAACTCGACCACGTAGCGGTCGCCGACCTGCGCCCGCAGCAGCTTGACGCCGGCCCGCTCGAGCGCGACCTCGAGGCCGAGATTGCTCATGACGGTCGCCACCACGGTGTCCCGCGAGAGCACGCCGCGCTCGTGCATGTCGAGCGCACAGATGCCGAGCACCGCGTCGCCGTCCACGATCTCACCGCGCTCGTCGCAGAGCACGACCCGGTCGGCGTCGCCATCGAGGGCGATGCCGAGGTCCGCCCCCGCCGACAGGACCGCACCCGAGATCCGCTCCGGGTACAGCGCCCCACAGCCGTCGTTGATGTTCGTACCGTTCGGCGCTGCGTGGATGGCGATCACCTCGGCGCCGAGCTCTTCGAGCACGGTCGGGGCCACCTTGTAGGCCGCCCCGTTCGCGCAGTCCACCACGATGCGAAGCCCCTCGAGCGTCAGCTCCTTGGGGAAGGTGTTCTTGAGGAAGACGACGTAACGTCCCGTCGCGTCGTCGATCCGACGGGCGGCCCCGATCTCGCTCCCGACCGGCCGGTGGGCGTTCAGCTCGTCCGAGTGCATCAGGCTCTCGATCCGGGCCTCGACCTCGTCCGGCAGCTTGAAACCGTCGCGAGAGAAGAGCTTGATCCCGTTGTCGGCAAAGGGATTGTGCGAGGCGGAGATCATGGCCCCCGCCGCGCAGCGCATGTCGACGGTCAGGAAGGCGAGGCCCGGAGTCGGGATCGGCCCCACCTGGAGCACGTCCACGCCCATCGAGCAGAGCCCCGAGGCGAGCGCGTCCTCGAGCATGTAGCCCGAGAGGCGCGTGTCCTTGGCGATGAGCACGCGCTGGCGCGCGCGCTCGTGGCCGAGTCGGAACACCATGGCCAGGGCGCGGCCGACCTCGAAGATCACCTCGCCCGTCATCGGGTAGACGTTGGCCTCGCCGCGGATCCCGTCCGTGCCGAAGAGCTTTCGGGTCGCGCTCATCCTCGTTCCTGTCCCGGTCCGGCGGGGGGCTCTTCGTTCGACTGGATCTGGATCTCGACCTCGACGGGCTCGCCACGCGCGTCGGCGCGCCAGACGTGGCCGGAGTCGAGCACCAGCGGAACGGGTCGGCGGGTCGACTCACTCAGCTCCGAGAGGTCGACCGAGCGGGTCGGGACTTCGCGCATGCGGCGGAGACTTCCGCGCGCACCTTCGAGCATCACCTCACGTGGGATCACCTGCACCGAGCCCAGCGTGTAGCCCTCGGGCGGCTCGCCGACCACGTCGGCCCGCACCCGTACGCGCTTGCGGATTACCGGCTCGATCCGCAGCTCGACCTTGGAGGGCGAGCGCGCGATCACCTCGGCACCCCGCGGCAGACGCAGCGTCTCGGCGTCGATCACGAACTCCCGCGTGCCGGGCTCGAGCCCCACGAGCGAGATCGGGAAGTTCTGCAACTCCTCTTCGGCGGAGCGCAGCGCGGCCCGGCTGCCCTTCAGCTTCAGGTTGACCTCGGACACGGACTGCCCCACCACCACTACGGTATCTGGAGCGTCCTCGAAGGCGATCGGCAGGTCGAGACTCGACTCCACCGACTGGAAGCCCTGCGCGGCCGCCCAGAGTACGCCCGCGATCAGCAGCGACGCGAGCTTCAGGCTCAGGTTGTTGAAGACGAAGCCGGGCCTCATGCCCCGCCCCCGGTACCTGCGGGCGTTCGAGCGGGCAGTTCGCCCGGCTCGTGCAGGCGGTCGTCTCCCGGCGCGTCGTCCCGCTCCCCGCCCGGGCCGGTCAGCCGGATCAGCTCCTGGCGAAGCTCGGCCGCCCCGAGGTCCTCGCTGATCTGGTTTCCCACCACCAGCGAGATGCGGCCCGTCTCCTCCGAGACGACGATGGCCACGGCGTCCGTCTCCTCGGAGATGCCGAGCCCTGCGCGGTGGCGCGTGCCGAGCGTGCCGTCGAGCCGCCCCTGCAAGGCGATCGGCAGGATGCAGCCGGCCGCGGCGACCCGGCTGTGGCGGATCACCAGCGCGCCGTCGTGGAGCGGCGAGTACGGCAGGAAGATCGCGACCAGCAGGTCACGCGTCAGGTCGGCGTCGATCGAGGTGCCGAGCTCCATGTACTCCTCGAGGCTGATGTTGCGCTCGATCACGATCAGGGCGCCGACGCGCCGCTGCGCCAGCGCCTGCGAGGCACGAACGATCTCCTCGATCGCGAAGGCCTCCTGGCGCGCCGCGGGGGTCAGCAGACCGCGGCCGACGCGTGTCAGGGCCCGGCGGATGTCCGCCTGGAACACCACGACCACGATGATGAACAGGCCCTGCAGGAAGTTGTCGAGGATGAAGCCGAGCGTGGCGAGCTGGAGCTGGCCGCTCAGCAGCCAGGCGAAGACCAGGATCAGCAGTCCCAGCATCATCTGGGCGGCGCGCGTGCCGCGCAGCAGGATCAACACCCAGTACACGGCCAAGGCGACCAGCACGATGTCGATCAGGTCGACGACGTGGAAGTTCCCCGAGAGCGTCCGCCACAGATCTGTGATCCACGCGAAGATCGCTTCGGTCACGCCTCACTCCTGCGGCGTCTCCCGCGGAATCCCGCGGGCGCGCGCCGCACCCCATTTCCAAGACCCCCGATGACCACGAGGGACCGGCGCCTCGCGGCGGCCCGGACCCGGATGCGGCCTAGCCGGGCATCGGCTCCGGCTCGGGAATCGTCTTGTCTCCGAATCTCGGGGGGGCCGTCTCCTCGCCCGCAGCCGACGGGTCGCCGCCCACCGGACCGGGCGAGACCTGCGGCAGCGGCGGCAGCTCGCCACCTTCGAGCAGGATCTGCAACTCCGCCTCGGCGAGACTCTCGCGCTCGAGCAGACTCTCAGCGATGCGGTCGAGCACCTCGCGGTTCTCGATGATCTGGTTCTTGGCGTGCTCGTAGGACCGCATCAGGATGGTCGAGATCTCGCTGTCGATCAGCTCGGCCTGGGCCGGGCTGCGAATCGTCTGCTGACCGAGTTCGCGTCCGAGAAAGACGGTCTCGGTGTCCTCCGCGAGGCTGATCGGTCCGAGCCGGTCGCTCATGCCGTACGTGCACACCATGTCGCGAACCAGCTTGGTGGCCTGCTTCAGGTCGTCGGACGCGCCTGTCGAAAAGTGACCGAACACGACGTCCTCCGCGGCGCGCCCGCCCATCGCGTGGCGAACGCGCGCGGTCAACTCGTCGCGCGTCATCGAGTAGCGGTCCTCGGTCGGCATGGTCAGGGTCACGCCGAGCGCGCGCCCGCGCGGGATGATCGACACCTTGTGCACCGGGTCGGAGTGCTCTTCGAGCAGCGCGACCAGCGCGTGCCCGCCCTCGTGGTAGGCGGTGATCCGCTTCTCCCGGTCGGAGAGAATCAGGCTGCGGCGCTCGGCACCCATCAGGACCTTGTCCTTGGCCAACTCCAGGTCGTTCGCTCCGACCGACTCGGCGTCGCGGCGCGCGGCCAGCAGCGCGGCCTCGTTGACCAGGTTCTCGAGGTCCGCACCGGAGAAGCCGGGCGTGCCGCGCGCGATCACCGTCAGGTCCACGCCCGAGTCGAGCAGGACGCGATGCACGTGTACGCGCAGGATCGCCTCGCGGCCGCGCAGGTCCGGGGGGCTCACGACGACGTGCCGGTCGAAGCGGCCCGGGCGCAGCATGGCGGGGTCGAGCACGTCGGGACGGTTCGTCGCCGCGATGATGATCACGCCCTCGTTCGACTCGAAGCCGTCCATCTCGACCAGCAACTGGTTGAGCGTCTGCTCGCGCTCATCGTGACCGCCGCCCAGGCCGGCGCCGCGGTGGCGGCCGACGGCGTCGATCTCGTCGATGAAGATGATGCAGGGGGCGTTCTTCTTGCCCTGCATGAACAAGTCGCGGACCCGGCTGGCGCCGACGCCGACGAACATCTCGACGAAGTCCGAGCCGGAGATCGAGAAGAACGGCACGCCGGCCTCGCCGGCGATCGCGCGCGCGAGCAGCGTCTTGCCGGTACCCGGCGGACCGATCAGCAGGACGCCCTTGGGGATGCGTCCACCGAGGCGGGTGAACTTCTTGGGGTCGCGCAGGAAGGCGACGATCTCCTCGAGCTCGGCCTTGGCCTCATCGACGCCGGCGACGTCCGCAAACGTGACGTGGTGCTGGTTCTCGGACAGCAGCCGGGCGCGTGCCTTGCCGAAGCTCATGGCCTTGCCGCCGCCCGACTGGAGCTGGCGGAAGAGCAGGAACCAGAGGCCGACGATCAGGATCAGCGGCAGCCAGCTGATCAGCAGCGTCTGCCAGACGCCTCCCTCGTCGCGCGGCCGGATGGTCGTCCGGACCTTCTTCTCCCGCAGGACCTGCAGCAGGTGCTCGTCGCCGACAGGCGCGTAGGTCATGAACTGCGTCCCCGACTGGAAGACGCCCTCGATGGTCTCGCCCGAGATTTCGACCTCGAGTACGCGTCCCTCGTCGAGCGCGGCGAGGAACTCGGAGTAGCCGAGTTCGTCGCGCTGCGCGGGATCGCTGCTCCAGAAGCTGAAGATGGCGAGGAGGACGAGCATCCCCAACGCCAGGGTCATCATGTTCTTGTAGAGCTGGTTCAACCGACCCTCCCAGGGTCATTCGCGGGGTTGTTCGCGGGTGTTGTGCGGCGGGAATTCCGGGGTCGAGCCTCCGAGGCTAAGCGCCCGGGATTCCAGAGAATGTTACCAAGTCGCCCCGCCCCCCGCACCGCACGTCCGTAGCGTGCAGATCGGCCAGATCGGCGGCAGGCGGCAATGCCGCCGGCCGTGAACACGTGGCGCAAGCGACGCCGGTAACGAAGACGCTGCGCCGGCCTCCCGCATTCGGCGCGCGCCTCCCGCCTGCCCCGCCTACGACGGGATCACTCCGGGCGCGCGTCCGCCGGCCCCAGCCAGAAGCCGCGGCGGGTGCGATGGAGCGCGCAGTCGCCCGGCAGCGAAAGCGCCTTGCCGGTGGCGGCGGTGGCGAGGAAGTCGCTGGCGCGCTTCAGGTGGTCGGCCGTCACGCGCTCGCCCAGGCCCGCCCGGCGCAGCAGGTCCGCGAGCGCGCGCCGTCGCAGCTCCGGTGCGCTCTGCAGCAGCGGCCCGGCGTCGAGCCACCAGCCACCGGCGTCGCTTCGAAGCGCGCCGTCGAGCAGGTGCTCCGCCTCGGCGCGGGTCACGCGCCTCGCCTCGCGCGCGCGCTCGGCCAGCCCGGCCAGGCGGTGCCGCGCGCCGGGGTGGATCTGCTCGAGCGTGGGCAGGACCTGGTTGCGCACGCGGCTCCGCGGCACCGCCGGGTCGAGGTTGCCGGGATCCTCGCACCAGGCACCGCCTCCGAGCTCGGCGCGCAGGACCTCGCGCTCCAGGCGGAGCGCCGGACGTAGCAGCCGCCCGTCGTCCGAGCGCGGCTCGATTCCCGCGAGCCCCTCGAGTCCCGTGCCACGGATGGCGCGCAGCAGCACGGTCTCGGCCTGGTCGTCGAGCGTGTGCGCGGTCGCGACGTGCGCGTAGCCCTCGCGCGTCCGGATCGACTCCAGCGCGGCGTAGCGGAGCCTCCGCGCCCGGGCCTCCGGCGAGCGGCCATCGGCTCGGGCGGCGTCTACCCGGGCGGAGTGGAACGGCACACCCAGCTCTGCGGCCCGCCGCTCGACCAGCGCCTCGTCTGCGTCGGACTGCGCGCCGCGCAGCCCGTGGTTCACGTGGGCGGCGGCGCTCCTCTGTCCGAGCGCGACCAGCACGGTCAGCAGCGCCATCGAGTCCGCCCCACCCGACACCGCCACGAGCAGAGGCGCCGTGCGGGCGACTCCCTGCCCACGCAGGAAGCGGGAGATCTCGAACCGTGCGGCCGACACCCGCCCAGCATAGGCCCCCTGCGCACGAGATGTGAGCCGCCGCGCGGAGCCCCGGAGCCCGCGAGGGGCTCAGGGATGTGAGTCCAGACGCCGAAGATGCCCTAAGGCACCACTGGTGTGACCGCGTGGGTGTGACGCGGTTGCCTACTCGCAGCGGGGCCGAGCGAAGGCGGAGCACGGTGACAGAGCTGATCCAGGAAGCGCCAGGCTGGCTGGCCTCGAATGCGAGCATGGTGATCCAGGCGGTCATCGTCGTCCTGCTGGCCGCCCACCTGTTCAGCGGAAGCCGGCGCCGCGGCAGCGCCCGCTCCGGCGCGGAGGCCGACGACCGCGAGATCGAGATCCAGCAACTGATCGCGGAGAACCGGTACGAGCAGGCTGGCGACCTGCGCTCGGGACGCGGCGAGTTCGAGCAGGCGCTGGCGCTGTACCTGAACTGCGGAAACGACAACAAGGTGGCCCTCTGCTACCTGTCGATGAAGCAGCCGCGCAAGGCCGCGGAACTGTTCCTGCGCATGGGGCGCCTGGCCGAGGCCGCGCACTACTACCAGGCGGTCGGTGACTGGAAGGACGCGGCGCGCTGCCTCGACAACGCCGGGAACGACCGCGAAGCCGCGGAACTGTACGAGCGCGCCGGCGACTTCGAGGAGGCGGCGGCCAAGCTCTCCGTCCTCGGCGAGCACCGCAGCGCCGCCCGCCTGTACGAGCGGGCCGAGAAGATGGCACAGGCTGCGGAGGAGCTGCTCGCGGCGGACACCGACGACGAAGCCACCCAGCGCCGCGCGGCCGAACTCTTCGAGCGCGCTGGCGATGCGCGGCGCGCGGCCGGCTGCTTCGTCGGCGCGGGCGAGTGGCTGCGCGCAGGCATGCTCTACGAGCAGGTGCCCGAGCACCTGAAAGCCGCCGAAGCCTACGAGCGCGCGGGCGTCTTCGACCGGGCGGCCGCGGCGTACGAGGCCGGCGGCGCATTGGCCGAGGCCCGCGCCTGCTTCGAGCGCGCCGGCAACGTGGAGCGCGCATCCGAGATGGCGCTGCGCCAGGGCGACCTGCTCGACGCGGGCCAGGGGTTCTACGAGCTGGGCGCCTACGAGCGAGCGCTGGAGACACTGCAGGGCGTGCCCGAGTCCTCGCCTCAGCGTCGGAACGCGACTCTCCTGCTCGGCAGGATCTTCCTCGAGAAGGGCCTGCTGGACCGCGCGCAGGAGAAGCTCGAGTCGCTGAATGCCGACCCGCCCGCGACCAAGGACGACCTGGACATCCTGCTGGTGCTGGCCGACGTCCACGAGCGCGCGGGCGAGTTCCTGCGCGCGTTGAACCTGCTCGAGCTGGTGAACGACTTCGACTCCGAGTGGGGAGACACCGCGGAGCGCCTGGAGCGGCTGCAGGAGCGCGCATGGGGCGGCTCGAGCATCGGAGCGCTCGGACACTTCGACCGCTACGAGCTGCGCGGCGAGATCGGCCGTGGCGGCATGGGCGTCGTCCACTTGGCCCACGACCGCGAACTCGAGCGGCCCGTCGCGATCAAGTTCTTGCCGGAGGACCTGGCGTCGCAGCCCGCCGCCGTGCGGATGTTCCGCCAGGAGGCGCGCGCAGCCGCCGCCATGAACCACCCGAACGTGGTCCAGGTCTACGACGTGGCGATGGTCGCGCAGCGCCCCTGCATCGTGATGGAGTACGTGCAGGGCGAGACGGCGCGCCAGCTGATGAAGCAGGACGGCGAGCGCAAGCCGCTCTCTCCGCGCCGCGTAGCCGAGATCGCCCGCGACATCTGCGACGCGCTCGCCTACGCGCACACGCAGGGGGTCGTCCACCGGGACGTGAAGCCCGGCAACATCATCGTCTCGAGCCGCGGCACCGCCAAGCTGATGGACTTCGGCATCAGCAAGGTCTTCGAGGCGGGATCCGAGGGCGAGACCGAGGCCAAGGGCACCCCGCAGTACATGCCGCCCGAGCAGATCCTCGGTCACGAGGTCGACGGCCGGACGGACCTCTACGCGCTCGGGATCTCCATGTTCGAGATCGTCGCGGGCCGGCGTCCGTTCGGCGGCAAGGACGTGGTCGACAAGCAGCTCCACGCCGAGCTTCCCGACCCGCGCGAACTGGTGGCCGACATCCCGGAGCCGCTGGTCTGGGTGATCCAGAAGGTCTGCCGCAAGAAGCCGTCGGAGCGCTTCCAGTCGGCGCGCGAGATGGCGGACGCGATCACCAAGTTCCTCGAGCCGGGCACCACCGACCCGTCGAGCTGACCGCGAGAACGCCCGCCCCCCCCGGCCCGCAGGATTCTGGCAGACTGCGCGCCGTGCCGGAGCCGGACCGCAGCCCCTCGGTCAACGTCGGAAGCTGGCTCGCCGCGCGTGCCGGCCTCCACCCGTCGCGTCCCGCGCTGATCGTGGACGCGACCGGGGAGCGGGTCGACTACGCAGAGCTGAACGGTCTGGCGAACCGCGTGGCCCAGCTGCTGCTGCGCCGCGGCGTGAAGCCCGGCGACCGCCTGGCCCTGGCGCTCCACAGCGAGCCGCTGTACCTGGCGGTCTACTTCGCGGCCGCCAAGATCGGCGCGATCCTGATCCCGCTCAACACCCGGCTGGCGGCACCGGAGCTCGCGGCGCAGCTGCTCGACGCCGAGGCCACGCTGGCGATCCGCGCGTCCGACATCGAGGTGGGCGGGCAGACTCCCGAGCTGCTGCGGGACGACCTGGTGAACGCGCTGCCCCCCGCGTCTCGCGGGCAGGCGGACGACGTCGGCGAGCCCCCGCTGGCGCCGGGCGGCGAAGCACCCCAGGTGCTGATGTACACCAGCGGAACGACCGGCCGGCCGAAGGGCGCGGTGCTCCCGCACCGGAAGACGCTCTTCAACTGCCTGAACGCGGAGCGCTACTTCGGGCTCGGTGAGGACGACATCGTCGCGGCCCCGGTCCCGCTCTTCCACTCCTACGGCCTGAAGATCCTGTCGGTGCCCGCCCTCTTCGCGGGCGCCTCGGTGCTACTCGTCGACCGCTTCGACCCGCTGGGCCTCCAGCAGAGCCTCGCGCGCGAGCGAGCGACGCTGCTCGGTGGAGTGCCGGTCATGCTTCGGCGCATGCTCCGCGCGGGCCTCGAGCCCGCCTGCTTCGAGTCGCTGCGCTTCGCCTTCAGCGCCGGCGCTCCGCTCGACGCCGACACCATCCGCGCCTACGCCGAGATCGGCGTGCCCGTCCTGCAGGGCTACGGCCAGACCGAGACGTCGATCCTGTGCTGTGTCGATCCCGAGCACGCGCTCTCCAAGGCGGGCTCGGTCGGCCGGCCGGTCGAACACGGCGAGGTGCGCATCGGCGACGCCGAGGGCCGAGAGGTCGCCGCGGGCGTGAGCGGCGAAGTGCTGGTCCGCGGACCGATCTGCATGCTCGGCTACTGGCGCCAGCCCGAGGCGACGCGAGCGGCGCGGATCGGCGAGTGGCACCGGACCGGAGACCTGGGCGTCCGGGACGCTGACGGCTTCGTGACTCTGGTGGGCCGGCTCAAGGAGATGTACATCAGCGGAGGGGAGAACGTGTACCCCGCGGAGGTCGAGCGTGTCCTGGAGGAACACCCAGATGTCGCGGAAGCTGCGGTCGTCGGCATCGCCGACCCCGAGTGGGGCGAGGTCGGACGCGCCTACGTGGTGGCGGCGCACGGCGGACGAACCGGCCCGGCCGACCCGGCGCAGGCTCTCGACGTGGACGCCCTGCTCGACTGGACGCGGGGCCGGCTCGCCGGGTTCAAGCGCCCGCGCGAGGTCGTCGTGGTGGACGAGCTTCCGCGCACGGCCTCGGGCAAGGTCCAGAAGCACCTGCTGGAAGGGCGCCGCAGCGCTGACGCTGCTCGCGGCGACGGCGCTGCTCCCGGCGACGGGGTGTAGCCCGCGACTCGGCACGCTCGAGCCTCCCACGATCAACCCCGACCTGGTGCAGCGCGGGGCTCTCCTCTTCCTGGACCCGGCGCTCTCGGGCGACGGCTCGCGAAGCTGCAGCACCTGCCACCCCGGCGGCGCCAGCGACCAACTCTTCTACGACGCGGGAACCGAGGTCCCGCCAACGTCCGCCGGCGCGCGCCGCACGCTCTCGCTCCGCGGTGCGTGGCAGACGCCTCCCTATCTATGGGACGGCTCCGCAGCGACGGTGCCCGATGCCATCGCGCGGATGCTCCGCGTCGAGATGCGCGGCGGCGATCCATCCAGCCTCGACCTGAAGAGCCTCGCGGCCTTCGTGCTGTCGATCCCCGCCTACGACAACGGCCGCATCCAGCCGGAGGGCGAGCCGGTCGAGCCCGCGACGCTGTCCGCACGCCGCGGCTTCGCGGTGTTCCAGCAGGCCAAGTGCGCCGTCTGCCACCCGCCGCCGACCTATACCCACCGCTTCCAGTTCGACATCGGCACGGGCGGAAAGTGGAGCGTCCCCACCCTGCGCGGCGTGTCGCAGCTGGGCCGACTCGGGCACGACGGGCGCTGGGCGGACCTGGAGCAGGCGATGCAGGAGATCCTCGCGCACCGCGAGGTCGAGCTGACCAACGCCGAGTTCTACCAGCTCAAGGCCTACGTCGAGCTGCTCTGATGGCGGGGCGCGACCGCTGGGCGACGCGGATCGGCCTGGTGCTGGCGCTCGCCGGCAACGCGATCGGGCTCGGCAACTTCCTGCGCTTTCCGGGACAGGCAGCGGCGAACGGCGGCGGCGCGTTCATCATCCCGTACTTCGTGTCGCTGCTGCTGATCGGCGTTCCGCTGCTCTGGGCGGAGTGCGCGATCGGCCGCTTCGGCGGACGCCACGGCTACGGTCACACCGCGGGCATGTTCCACTGCATGTGGAAGCACCCGGTCTCCAAGTACATCGGAGTCTTCGGGATCTTCATCCCGTTCACGGTGGCGCTGTACTACATCCCCATCACGTCGTGGTGTCTGGCCTTCTCGTATTTCTCGCTGACCGGCGCCTACGAGGGACTGCAGGGACAGTCCGAGGTCGGCGCGTTCCTTCACGGGTTCCAGGGCTGGTCGAGCAACGAGCACTTCGACAGCCGCGTGCCGCTCTACGGGTTCTTCCTGCTGACGCTCGGCATCACCGTGCTCACGCTGTCGGGCGGGATCGCGCGGGGCATCGAGCGGCTCGCACGCGTGGCCTTGCCGCTGCTCTTCGCGATGGCCGTGCTGATCGCGGTGCGCGTCCTGACGCTCGAGCCGCCGCCGGGCGCGGGTCCGGACCAGACGGTGCTCTCGGGCCTCGGGTTCGTCTGGAACCCCGACCTCACCGCCTTGACCGACCCGCGCGTCTGGCTCGCCGCCGCCGGGCAGGTCTTCTTCACGCTGTCCGTCGGCTGGGGGATCATCCACACCTACACCTCGTACCTGCCCGCCGACGAGGACGTGGCGCTGACCGGACTGTCGACCGCGAGCCTGAACGAGTTCGCCGAGATCGTGCTCGGCGGGACGATCGCCATCACCGCGTCGGTGGTCTTCTTCGGGATCACTGCGACGCAGCAGATCGCCACGCAGACCTTCGACCTGGGCTTCCAGTCGATGGCGCTGATCTTCCAACAGCTGCCGTTCGGGCGCGTGCTCGGGGCGCTCTGGTTCCTGCTGCTCTTCTTCGCAGGACTCACTTCGGCGGTCGCGATCACCCAGCCCGTGGTCGCTCTGCTCCAGGAGGGCTTCGGCGTGTCGCGCGGCCGGGCGGTGGCGTGGGTCGGGCTGGCGCTGCTCATCCTCTCGACGCCGGTGCTGTGGTGGGAGGGCGTGCTGGACGAGCTCGACTTCTGGGCGGGGGCCTATGCCCTGCTGCTCTTCGGCCTGGCCGAGTCCGTGGTCTTCGCCTGGATCTTCGGCATGGACCGGGGCTGGGAAGAGATCACGCGCGGGGCGCGGATCCGCGTGCCCCGCATCGTGCGCCCGCTGCTGCGCTACGTCACGCCGCTGCTGCTGGCAGCGATCCTGATCGGCTTCACGTTCCAGGGGCTGCCCGACGTGCTGGCGCGAGGGGGATGGATGATCTGGTCGGCCCGAGCCCTGCTCGTGGCGATCTTCCTGGCCCTGTCGCTGCTGGTGCGGCGCGCGCTCGCGGAGCCGGCCCAGTGACTGCCGCCGGCTGGATCCTGCTGGGGGTCTCGTGGACGGCGATCGGGGCGCTGGTCGTCTTCTGCCTGCGCCGCGTCCTGCGAGCCGGCCCGCTCGGGAGCGGAGCCGGAGAGGAGTCCGGGGGCGGGCCGCACGACGCGGAGCGCCCGTAGCCCATGACGCGCCCCGTAGCGCCCCGTCCCGCTTCCGACTAGTATCCGCGCCGCTCGGCCCCCCCTACAGGGGACAGCCGGTCCGCCAGGGACGGCCCATCGGGGCGATGTAGCTCAGCTGGTTAGAGCAGGCGGCTCATATCCGCCGGGTCGGGGGTTCGAGTCCCTCCATCGCCACCACCGATGGCCAGCGAGGGCCGCCGTTCTTTCCGCCCTTGCGCCACTGATGTACCTTGGCTCCCAGACGCGTCCGACGACGGCGTCTACGACGACGGGGGCAGGCATGGCGCAGCAGAAGAACGGTTCCAACGGTTCCACGGGCGCGAACGGAGCGAACGGCTCGAAGGAACCGCAAGCCGGCGAGTCGTTCCCGAACTCCGAGCGGCGCTACCTCGAGGGTTCGCGCGACGACGTGCGCGTGCCGGTGCGAGAGATCTCGCTCAGCCCGGCGCCGGGCAGCGACACCGCGCCCCCTCCCCTCGCGGTCTACGACACCCGCGGGCCCCACGCCGACCCGACCGTCGTCGTGGACCTGCACGAGGGGCTGCCGAGGCTCCGGCGTCGCTTCATCCTCGAGCGCGAGGACACCGAGGAGTACACCGGCCGCAGCGTGCGCCCCGAGGACGACGGAAGCCGCTCGACTGCCGAGCCGTTCCTGGCCGGACCGGAGCGCCCGCGTCGCGCCGCGACCGGCCGCAACGTGACGCAGATGCACTACGCGCGGCAGGGACGGATCACGCCCGAGATGGAGTTCGTGGCGATCCGCGAGGCGTGCGAGCCCGAGTTCGTCCGCAGCGAGATCGCCTCGGGTCGCGCGATCCTGCCGGCCAACGTCAACCATCCCGAGTCCGAGCCGATGATCATCGGCCGGAACTTCCTCGTGAAGATCAACGCCAACATCGGCAACTCGGCCGTCTCGTCGTCGATCGACGAAGAGGTCGAGAAGATGCTCTGGGCCACGCGCTGGGGCGCCGACACGGTGATGGACCTGTCCACGGGCAACGACATCCACACCACGCGCGAGTGGATCGTGCGCAACTCGGCGGTCCCGATCGGCACGGTCCCCATCTACCAGGCGCTCGAGAAGGTGGACGGCGTGGCCGAGGACCTGACGCCCGAGATCTTCCTCGACACGCTGATCGAGCAGGCCGAGCAGGGCGTCGACTACTTCACGATCCACGCCGGCGTGCTGCTGCGCTACGTGCCACTCACCGCCGCACGCACCACCGGCATCGTCTCGCGCGGCGGGTCGATCATGGCCAAGTGGTGCCTGTCGCACCACCGCGAGAACTTCCTGTACACGCACTTCGAGGACATCTGCGACGTCATGAAAGCCTACGACGTGGCCTTCTCGCTCGGCGACGGACTGCGTCCCGGCTCGATCGCCGATGCGAACGACGCGGCGCAGTTCGCCGAGCTCGATACCCTCGGCGAGCTGACCGCGAAGGCCTGGCAGCACGACGTCCAGGTGATGATCGAGGGGCCGGGCCACGTGCCGCTCCACGGCATCCAGGAGAACATGGACCGCCAGCTCGAGGTCTGCCACGACGCGCCGTTCTACACGCTCGGCCCGCTCGTGACCGACATCGCGCCCGGCTACGACCACATCACCTCGGGGATCGGCGCAGCGCTGATCGGCTCTTTCGGGACCGCCATGCTCTGCTACGTGACGCCCAAGGAGCACCTGGGCCTGCCGAACCGCGAAGACGTGAAGACGGGAGTCGTCACCTACAAGATCGCGGCGCACGCGGCCGACCTGGCCAAGGGTCACCCGGGCGCGCAGGCTCGCGACGACGCGCTGTCGCAGGCGCGCTTCGAGTTCCGCTGGGAGGACCAGTTCAACCTGTCGCTCGACCCGGAGACGGCGCGCGCCTTCCACGACGAGACGCTTCCCGGCGACAACGCCAAGCTGGCCCACTTCTGCTCCATGTGCGGACCCAAGTTCTGCAGCATGCGCATCTCCCAGGAGGTCCGGGAGTACGCGCGGAACCAGGGCGTCGCGGCGGACGAGGCGGTGAGCCTCGGCCTCGACGAGAAGTCGCGCGAGTTCCGACAGCGCGGGGGCGAGATCTACTCGTCCTGAGTTCAGACGCCGCTGGCGTCCGCACCCCAGACGTACTTGTGCTGCTGCAGGTTCAGCCGCACCGGAAGCGCATCCTCGAGGATCCACGCGGCGAGTTCCGCGGGATCGAGCACGCCGTGCACTGGCGAGAAGAGCACCGGCGCGCGGTCCGCCAGGTCGCGGGACTTCACCAGGTCGCGCGCCCAGTCGTAGTCCGCGCGGTCGGCGAGAACGAACTTGAGCTCGTCCCCGGGTCGCAACCGCTCCAGGTTCGCCAGGTCGTTGCCGCCCGAGACGCCGCTCCCCGGACACTTCACGTCGACGATCGCGTGCGCACGCGGGTCGAGCACTGAGATGTCGTGGTGCCCTCCGGTCTCGACCAGCACCTCGTAGCCCGCATCGAGCAGCCGCTCGACGAGCTCCGGAACCGCGGCCTGTACCAGCGGCTCACCGCCGGTGATCTCCACGAGCCCGGGCCCGAGCGCACGCACGCGCTCGACCACATCGGCCACCTCGACGCGCTCCCCGCCGCTCAGCGCCTGCGGCTCGTCGCACCAGACGCAGCGGATGTCACAGCCCCCGGTGCGCACGAATGTGCACGGGCGGCCCGCGAACGTCGACTCACCCTGGATCGAGCGGTAGAGCTCCTTCAGCCGCAGCTCAGCCATAGAGGATCGACTTGTGGCGGACGATCTCGCCGATCAGGGCTTCTATCCGCTCGGGATGTTCGCCCAGGTCGTCGATTCGCAGCCGCCCTACCCGATCCCCCCCAGGCATCGCCACAGTCCACTCGTTGCGGTTCGCCAGCCTATCGACGAGGCCCATCACGTTGACGTGGCGCTTCTCGTCGTTGCACGCGACCAGCACCGTGCTGTCGCCGTCCCGAGCCGACAGCGACAGCCGAGCGCCGGTCTTGATGCGCGCGCGCCTCGCGATCTCGCCCGCGTCCAGCGACTCCGGAACCCGCAGCACCGCCATCTGGTACTCGCCGAAGTGCACCAGCCGCGGGTCGTTCTCGTCGAGCCAGCTGGCCTCGGCCCTGTACGTGCCCTCCGCCTCCGGAAGTTCGGCGGGCTTTCCCGACAGGACCGGCGAGATCTCGTTGCGGTAGTCGCCGCTGCGCTCACGCATGCGGTCGATCAGTCCGATCAGCCGGTAGCCCCACTTCTCCATGTCGTTCTCGGAGAGGCGGCGGGCCATCAGGTCCACGAGCTTGTCGGTGAACCGGCTGCGGCGCTCGGCGATCTCGGCCACCGGAACGAGCGGACTCGCCGCACCCTCCGCGATGGCGACCGAGTCCCTGCCGATCGCGTCGCGCAGCGCCTCGAGGTCCTCGATCGCCCAGTCGTGGTGATCGAACCACTCGAGCCGGCCGCGATACAGCTCCGCACTCGCGATCGTCTCGCGAGGGAGGGGCTGCGCGGTGAACCCCACGAGCAACAGGTCGGCGTTCTCTTCGACGTCGGTCGCCTTGCCGCGGAAGAAGTCCATCAGCTCTTCCTGGCCGCAGACGTAGAAGAAGACCAGGTGCCGGCGCTCGCGCGCCAGGACGAGCGCGGCGAGAATGCTGTCCGCATTGTTGCGCACGGCGATGGCGGCGCGTTGGCGGCGCTGCCGCGGCTTCTCGCGCTCGACCACCTCGGGCTCCTCGCCCGCCTCGGCCTCCTCGGGCTCCTCGGCCAGGGTCACCTGGGCCTCGAGATCGGCCGCGTCGAGAACCTCGGCCTCCTCTTCGGCTGCGGCCTCGGCGACCCGGTCGTCACGCGTGGACCCGATCGGCTCTTCGCTCTCGTCGCCGCTCTCCCCAGCGTCCGCGGCGACTCCCTCTGCAGTCTGGACATCGGCCACCTCGCGGGCTGCGCCGGCAGGGGGCTCACCCTCGTCGCCCTCGGCATCGGGCGTCCAGGCTCGCGCCTCGCCCTCTTCCGCCGCACGCGGCTCTGGGGTCTCGGCAGCGAAGAGCGCGGTCTCGCGCTCCTCCGGCTGCGCATCGGCAGCCTCGGCGCCCGTGGGCGCGCTCGTCTCCTCGGCGCCGTCCTCCGGGCGCGCTTCACCGCGTGGCCGGCGGCGCCGGCGCGATCGGCGGCGTGGGCGGCCGCCACGCTCGGACGCGGCCTCGGCTTCGAGCGGCCTCGCCTCCAGGTCGATGTCGAATGACTCCAGCAGCTCGAGGGCCCGCGGATCGATCTCGTCCGAGGCCACCACGACCCTCACCGACCCGGCACTGCCGGGCGCCCAGCGCTGGCGCTCGGCGGTCACCCGGTGGCGCGCGGCCAGCACGGCCGGCACGCCCGCGATGCCGAGAGAAGGGCGCTGCAGGCCGATCACGGCGCGCCCCGAGCCGTCGATCCCGACCCAGTCGACCGGGTCGAGCCCGTCGGCCGTCCAAGGCAACCAGCGCGCGGTGATGCTGGCGCCCACGGCGGCGGCGAGCGAGTCCGAGGCGGCGTCGCGCCGCGCCTCGTCGCGCTCGGCGAAGCGCGAATCCCGTGCGAGACGGGCCAGGAGTTCGGAAAGCTCGACCGCCTGCCGCTCCAGGTTCGCGTCCGACACGTGGACGTGACGCCGCTCGGGCTCGTGGCAATCGATGCCGACTCCGTCACCCTCCGGCACGATCTCGAGAACGCGCACGCCGCGCAGGTAGAGCACGAAGCCGCGCGCGGTCTCGCGGACCGCACCCACACCACTCGCGATGGCCGCGCCCTCGAGCACGCGCAGGACACGGTCGATCAGTGCGCCCGAGGCGGGCCGCCAGGTAACCCCGCCGGCTCCGCCGTCTTCGTCGAAGAGCGCGTCGGTGCTGTCGGCCAGGGACGGCGCCGAGACCAGCCGAAGCGGCGTGGCGGACTCGATCGTCTCGGCCAGCCGGCGCGTCGAGCTGCTCACCAGGGGACACGCGATCACGACCTCTTCGACCGGCGTGGTGGCGAGCCGCGCGGCGAGCTGTCCCCACGCCAACAGGTCCGGACCATCTCGGCGTCCCACGACCACGGCCACTGGGCGTCCACGGCGCCGCGCCGTCGCAAGCTCGACGTCGTCGGGGGCGCCGGGAGGCCGCTCGAGGGGCGTGATCGCCGCCAGGCCCAGCTGCTTGCTCGCTCGGAGCTTGCCCAGCAGGCGGCTGCCGGGAGTCCCCCGGCCTCGTCCGCCTCTGTCTCTGTCTCCGCCTCCGCCTCTCGGTCCGCGTCGCCTGAATGCCGCCAAGCCGCCTCCTGTCGCCGCGGAGCCGCAAGCAGCGCGGCCTCGGCGTGGGTCAGATGGAATGGATCAGATGGAATGAACCAGATGGGACGGGTCGGACGTAGGTCGACCCGGCGCCCCCTCTCGCCCGGACCCTACGGTCGCAAATTGCGGCGGCAGAAGCCGCCCACCCGCCCCGGGGGACGGTCAGGCGCCGCCACAGAGCCGCTCGTGCTCCGTCAACGCGAATCGGTCGGTCATGCCCGCCAGGTAGTCGGCCACCGCTCGCTCGGGCGGCTCGCCCGCCCGGCCCCGGCGCGTGCGGTCGGGCAGCCGCGCCGGATCGGTCCGGTAGGCCTCCCAGAGGCCGCCCAGCACCGGCTCGGCCCGGCTCGCCATGCGCTCGACGTCCGGGTGGCGGTACAGGTTCTTCATCAGGAACGCGGCCAGGGTGCTGCGCTCCTCTTCGAGCCCCTCGGACAGGCCGATCAACGGCTCGGACCGGGCCTGGACCTCGGCGCGCGACGTCACGCCGCTGGCCCGCAGTCGCGCATCCGACGTCTCGATCAGATCGGTCGACAGCACGTCGATCAGCGCGGCGATCACCGGCGCGGCCAGGTCGCCTAGCTGCCCCCCCGGAGACTTCGCGCGTGCACTCTCCCGCGCGCGATCCCAGAGCCCGACCCCGTGCAGCCCTTCGGCGCGCAGCAGTCCCGAACGCAGGCCGTCGTCGAGGTCGTGTGCGTGGTAGGCGATCTCGTCGGCCCGGTTCGCGATCTGCGCCTCGACCGAGGGCGACGTACCGAGCGGCGGCAGCGGCACCGGATGCGGGTAGCGAGGGTACTCGGCGCCGTGCTTGAGGATCCCGGCGCGCGTGTCGTGCGTCAGGTTCAGGCCGTCGTAGTGCTCGGAGCGGCGCTCCATCAGGTCGACGATGCGCAGACTCTGGCGGTTGTGCTCGAAGCCGTCGTGCGCGTCGAGCAGGCGGTGGAGGACGCGCTCGCCCGAGTGACCGAACGGAGTGTGACCCAGGTCGTGTGCGAGCACGATCGCCTCGGTCAGGTCCTCGTTCGAGCCGAGCGCACGCGCCAGCGTCCGGCCGATCTGCGCCACTTCGAGCGTGTGCGTCAGGCGGCTCCGGAAGTGATCGCCCTCGTGATGGACGAAGACCTGAGTCTTGTACTGCAGGCGCCTGAACGCCGAGGAGTGCAGCACGCGGTCGCGATCGCGCTGGAAGGCCGTCCGGTAGGGATGCTCCGGCTCGGCGTGCAGCCGGCCCGAACAGTCACGACTCCGGGAGGCCCATGGAGCGAGTCGTGCATCCTCGTCGGTCTCGATCCGGGCACGGACGTCCATCTAGTCCTCTCGGGTCTTCTCCTCGATCAGCCGGTCGAGACGCGCTCGCTCGTCGCGGGTCAGGCTCTCCTGTGGACCCTCGTCGGCGCGCACGGGCCCGGCCGCGACGGCCGGCCGCGCACCGGCCGGCTCCCGCTTTGCGGACCGGGCGGGCTCCGCGTCCCGGCGCGCGAGGCGCTCGCTGGCGAACCGATCGCCAACCGAGCGGACGACCGCGATGCACTCACCCACGCTGCGAACGCGCAGCGTCAGTTCGCGTGCGCCGCCGTTCCAGCTGGGATCGATCACGATCGCCGCGACGGACAGTGCGACGACGATTCCGAACAGGCGAAAGAGGCCGAACATGGGTCCCCCGGATGCGGCAGAGGCTAGCTCGGCGCCTTTGCACCTTCCACACGCCGAGTCCGTGTACTCTCCCGTCCCACATGCGCGAATTCCAGCTTCCCGCCCGCCTCCTGCTCGGTCCCGGACCCAGCAACGTGTCGCAGGAGGTGTTGCGGGCGCTCGCCTCTCCGATGATCGGGCACCTCGACCCCGCCTTCCTCGAAGTTCTCGACGAGGTCCAGCAGGCGTTGCGGCAGGTCTTCGGCACCACGAACGCCGTGACGCTTCCGATCTCCGGAACGGGCAGCGCGGGAATGGAGGCGTGCCTCGTGAACCTGCTCGAGCCGGGCGACCGCGCGGTCGTCGCCGTGCAGGGCGTGTTCGGCGAACGCATGAGCGCGATCATCGAGCGCTGCGGCGCCCGACCCGTTCGCGTCGAGGCCGAGATGGGCGAGATCGTCCCGCCCGAGCGCCTCATCCGCGCCATCGAGGCCAGTGATCCGCAGGTCGTCGCACTGGTCCACGCCGAGACCTCCACCGGCGTCGCGCAGCCGATCCCCGAGATCGCGCACGCCGCCCGCGAGCGCGGCGCGCTGGTCGTGCTCGACTGCGTGACCTCGCTCTCGGGCATGGACGTGTGCATCGACGACTGGGCGGTCGACGCCGCCTACTCGGGAACGCAGAAGTGCATCTCCTGCCCGCCCGGGCTGTCGCCCGTCACGTTCGGTCCTCGCGCGCTGGAGCGACTCGAGCGGCGCAGGCAGCCCGTACAGAGCTGGTACCTGGACCTGACCTTGATCGGGCGCTACTTCGGCGGCGACCGCGTGTACCACCACACCGCCCCCATCTCGATGATCCTGGCGCTGCACGCGGCGCTGCGGCGCATCCTGGAAGAGGGCCTCGAGGCTCGGTTCGCGCGGCACCGCGCGGCGCACGAGGCCCTGGTGGAGGGCCTCGAGGGGCTCGGCTTCGAGATGCTCGTGCCCGAACCCCACCGGCTGCCGATGCTGAACGCCGTGCGCCCACCCGTGGACGACGAGGCCGCACTGCGGCGCCGGTTGCTCGCGGAGCACGGGATCGAGATCGGAGGCGGACTCGGAAAGCTCGCGGGGAGCATCTGGCGCATCGGACTGATGGGCGAGAACGCGACCGGGGCGGTCGTGGCTCGGCTGCTCGACGCCCTTCGCGATTCACTCTAGGGCGATTCGCTCCGGCTGCGGCCGCTAGCGGCTGGCCCGAGTGGTCACCGGGCCCACGTAGACGCCCTCGGTGCCGATCTCGACGCGCGCCGCCACCGGCACCCAGCGCTCGAAGCCGAGCCAGCGCGCGATCGGAACCGTCAGCCGGGCGTGGGGCCCGGAGGAACGCAGCTCGAGCGCGAGGGTGGCCCGCTGGAAGCTGGCGCTGGCGCCGAGCAGCATGTCGGCATCGGTGGCGACCGCGCCGTACACACCCGCGGTCACCGCGGCGGGCCGGTGCACGCAGAGAACGGCTTCAGGACAGACGAAGCCCGGACCGCCGAGCGAGCGGTCGAGCCGCAGGTCGTCGGCGCCGCGGCGGATGCGCACGCCCTCCGCGGTGCGCGTACCCCCGTCCAGCATCGCGTCGGACACCGCCGAGACCATCGAGTCGTCCGAGGCCTGCAGGGGCACGACCACGAGGCGGAGGCCGGAGCGCACGCCCGTCTCGAGGCGTTGCAGACGTTCGAGCGCCCGTGAACCACCCTGACGGAGCGGCTCGAGGTCGCCCGCCTCGACCGACCGGGTCACCTCGGCGAGCAGGTCGAGCGACGCGCGTGCGTCGAGCGTGGGGACGGGAACCGCGTCGCGCTCCGGGCGCAGCAGCACGGCCTCGGCGTCGCCCATCACCTGCTGCAGGAGCCCGGCTTCGCCCGCGAGCCCGCTCTCCAGAGCGGAGCGCGTGAGCACGATCGGGCCGGGCGAGAGCCGCTCCCAACGTGTACGCGCTCGCGGAAGGACGAGGCGGCTGCCGCGCCACGGCGACCGCCCCGCGTGCAGCGGCTGTGCGGGCCCGAGCTGCGCCAGCCAGCTCGTCGCGTCCTCTGCGTCCTCACCTTCCGGCTCGTACTCCAGGTAGGCGTGAGCGGCAGCGCGCAGGGCACGGCCGTCCGGACGCCAGCCGCGCGCCAGCCGGGCGGGGAACGACAGGACGAGGTTCAACGGCGCGAGCGAGCGGCGCCACGCGTCGTAGCCGCGCCGCGAGCGGTAGTAGAGACCATTCGACGCCAGACCCGCCCCGCCGAGCAGCCCGAGCGCACGGCGCACGTGGTAGCGGCGGACCTCGCTCTCGAAGCGGTCGGCGGCCGCGATTTCGGGACGCGCGGACCAGTCGCGGGCCTGCCAGCCGATCGGATCCTCGCGATCGCGAAGCAGGGTCAGGAGTCTGCGAGCCGTCTGTCGGTCGCCATCCAGATAGTGCGCCGCGGCACGCGCCAACTCGCCGCGCGGCTGCGTCGGCGCCAGCTCGGCGGCGCGCGCGTAGTCGCGGCTCAGCATGGCGGTCGCGAGCGGCGCCTCCCACTCGTCCACCACCCACTGTGGACCGATCGGGACGGGAACCGCATCGAGTTCCGGACCGGGCTCCCAGAGGTTCACGCCGCCCGCCCGCGCGGCCGGCAGCGGTCCGGAGAGAAGAGCGATCAGGTCGTGGACGCGTTCGCGCTCCGGCGCCAGCTCGAGCGAGCGCTGCACGCGCGCTCGGGCCAGCACTACGTGACCGTCCTCGAACGCGCTCTCGGCGGAAAGCAGGAGGTCGTCGATCCGCTGATCCAGCTCGCGGCGACGCAGCCGCGTGTAGAGGTCCAGGAGTTCGGGGTCCGCGTCGCTATGCGCCACGCCGATCTCGAGCTGGTCGAGTGCCGCGTCCTCGTCATCGGAACGCTCGCTCCACTTCCAGACCGTGCGGACGACGCGCCAGGTGGCACGCGCGACGCGGCGCGGGTCCACGCTGGACACCAGGCGGACACCCTCGTCCAGCACCACGCCGGCCAGGTGACGTCCCTTGCGCTCGCGCTCGTTGGACAGGATCTCCTCGGCCTCGGCCTGACGTTCGTCGGCGCTGAGGGGTGCGCGGTCGAGCAGGATGTCGGCGGTCTGCCCCAGGTCGTCGGCGTGGGCGCTCGGGTGCAGCAGCAGGACGAAGAGCCCGGCCACCGCGGCCACGACGACCAGCCAGATGCCCACCCTCACGACGCGCTGCTCCTCATCGAACATGAGCCCGGACTCCGTCGTGATAGGCGAGCAGCGCCTCGATCTTGGTCCGCGCCTCGCGGCGCATGGCCGGCCTGCGCTCGTCCATGGCGAGCTCGTAGGACGCGAACGCCCGCTCGAGCAGCCCGTCGTATCGCTCGACGTCGAGCGGCCGGGTCCGCGCGCGGTGCCGCAGGTACTCACGACGCGCGGCCTCGGCGTACAGGTCGCCCAGGCGGATCAGGTGCTGGGCCAGCAGCCGCGACCCGCGATGCCGCTCGACGAGCCGCCGCGACGCGGCGATCGCGAGCTCGATGTCGCGCGTGCCGGCGAGCGTCTCCAAGCGCAGCATCTCCCAGGACTCGGCTTCGAGCCGCGCCAGGGGAGCGTACGGCGTGTCGGCGTGCTCGCGCGCCAGCGCTCGCCACGCTTCGATCCTGACCTCGAGCTGCTCGAGTTCCGCGTCCCGGTCGTCCGCGGTCTCGAGCTCACGGGCGTGCGTCTCGAAGGTACGCATCCAGGCCGCCGCCTCGCGCGCCGGCCCGGCCAGGATCGAGTCGCTGTCGGCGGCGTCCTCGTACGCGAGCGCGGCCTCGCTGTAGCGGCGCATGCGCTCGGCCGCGCGGGCGCGCGCGAACTGGAGCACGACGTCGATCTCGCCGCGCGTCTGGGCCGCACTGCGCCGGCTCTGCTGTAGCCGCCCGAGCCGCCAGTACGCCAGCTCGAAGACCGTCTGGCCGTTGTCGGCGAGGGCCGGCTGCACGCGGTACGGATCGTCGCGCAGGTGCATCTGGAGCCGCGCCACGATCAGCGTCAGGGCCTGGTCCGCGTCGGGCTCGAGGGGCGCTTGCGGGGCCGCCGTCTGGCAGGCCAGCGCGATCGTCTGGAGACCGATCAGCAGGCACAGCAGGGGCAGGCGGGAGTCGCGCATGTGTCCCCTCTTGTGCACGGGTCGTGCCGTTTGCACGCAGTGTGCAACTCCGGCCCGATCCACCCGGAATCGCGATCGGTGCAGGGGTCCGATCGGCCGCTGCTGCGAAGCGCCGTTCGCACAGCGCGCACGCGCGCTTCCTCCGTGGCCGCTGGGAGCGCAGGCGGGCGGGCCGAGCTACTCGGCGGGGGGCTCGATCCAGTGGTCCGGGACTTCGGCGAGCGAGGCCTCGACTTCCAGGTCGCGGAGCCGGGCGTGAGCGGTTTCGAGCGAACTCCGGTCGCGCTTCAGCTGCGCTCGGAGCTTCAAGACCTCGGGATCCGACGCCTCCCCCGCGCCGGTCGGCGAGTAGCTCCACTCTCCGGTCGAGGCCGCCCGGAGCTTCTCCTGGAGCGCGTCCACCTGCCCGTCGAGTTGGGTGACCTCGGTCCGCGCGTTCTCGAAGTCGCGGCGCCAGGTCTCGCGATCGCGTCCACCGCGCAGCGTCGGCTTGGCCTCCCAGTTCTCCTGGCGCGGCTTCAGGATCGAGTCGAGGCTGAGCGACGGGCGCCCCGCTCCGCGGGCTGCCCCGGCGCCACCCGTGGCTCCGGTCCCCTCGTCCGCGGCCACGTCGGCGGAGCGGTCGGGCGGAGACTCGGCCCCGGCGGACATGGGCAGGGGCGCCGCGAGCAACAGGACGAGGGGCCAGCGATGCATGGCCGCGAGTATAGGCGAGCCTCTCACGCCCTCCCATCGCCCCCCTCCCCCGGGCCCGGTCTCATAAAGCCGCAGGCAACTCGCGCCGAAGGGTAGAGCGCACGCCCGTTCGACCAGACGGGTGACCCCGTAGTTGAGGAGCGTAGGCCAGGATGGACCGGGAAAGACTCGACCGACTGCTTCGCCTGGGTTTCGAGAAGGGAGCGTCGGACATCCACTTCCAGGTCGGGTACCTGCCCCTGTACCGGTTCAACGGCGAACTGGTGGAACTGCGGTACAAGGTGCTGACGCCGGCGGACACCGAGTCACTGGCTCGCCTGCTCGTCGAGGCCGATGACTCGAAGATCCCGTTCGAGGACCGCACCGAGATGGACCTGGCCTACGAGATCCCGGGCGAGGGGCGCTTCCGCGTCAACATCAGCAGGGAACGGCGCTCCTACAACGTCGTCCTGCGCGTGATTCCGATCGAGATCAAGGACTTCGAGTCGCTGAACCTGCCGAGCGTCCTGCGCGAGATCGCCGACGTGCGACGTGGGCTGGTCCTCGTGACGGGCGCGACGGGCATGGGCAAGTCGACCACGCTCGCGACAATGCTCCAAGAGATCAACTGCGCCCGGAAGTGCAAGATCATCACGATCGAGGATCCGGTCGAGTTCATATTCAAGCACGAGCGCGCGATCATCACGCAGCGCGAGATCGGGACCGACTCACCGAACTTCCCGACGGCGCTCCACGCGGCTCTGCGCCAGGATCCCGACGTGATCATGGTCGGCGAGATCCGGGATGCCGAGACGGTCGACACGGCACTCAAGGCCGCCGAGACCGGGCACGCAGTGTTCTCCTCGATCCACACGTCCGACGTCGCCACCACGCTGCGTCGCGTGCCCAGCTTCTTCAACACCGAGGAGCAGGCCCAGGTCCGTGACCGGCTCGCAGAGAACATCGAGGCGATCGTGTCGTTGCGCCTGCTGCCGAACAAGAAGGGCACCGGCCGCGTGCCGGCCGTCGAGATCATGCGCATCACGCGGTCCATCCGCGAGTGCATCCGCGATTCGAGCCGTTCGCACGAAGTGCACGACCACATCGAGAAGGGCCGCGAGCTGATGAAGATGCAGACCTTCGATCAGCACGTGCTCGACCTGTACCAGGCCGGCAAGATCCGCCTCGAGACCGCCCGCGAGGCCGCCTCGAACCCGCGCGACTTCTCGACCAAGCTCACCCTCGAGGGCGACGCGGACGAGATCGGTGACATGAACACCGAGAGCGAGGATGCAGTCGACGTGGCCGAGGACGAGCGCTTCTAGCACGGCATGGAGATCCTGGCCCTCTATACCTCGCCCGACACACTCGGCAACGCCCTCTCCGCCGGCGCCCGCCACCTGGCCGGAACGCTCGGCGGCTTCGCGTTGGTCTACGAGGCCGACGCGGGAAACGCCGAGCCCGATGGATGGGCCGGCTTCGGCTGCGCCAACGACGCGCAGGCCGCGGGCGAGGAACTGGGTAGCTTCCGCATGCAGGCGCAGACCGCGGAGCGGCCGCTTCGCTGCGACGCACCCGAAGAGCCCGAGCGGATCTGGTCGCGCGCGGCCGGCGGCGTCTTCGGCTTCCCGCTGCGGCACGGCGACGTGACGCGCGGGGTCGCGATCATCGGCTGTCCGGGCCCGTGGCCTCGCATGCTGAACTCCGAGATCGAGTCGATCCTGCGCCAGATCACGCTGGTGCTCGATCATCACGCGGTGACCGGACAGCCCGCCGACACCGACGAGCCTTCGGACGAGGTGCTCCGGCTTTCCGAGCAGCTCCTCGCGCAGGACATCGAGCTGATCAAGAAGAACGAGCGGCTGGGCGAGGTCGAGCAGCTCAAGAACGACCTGATCGAGAAGATGTCCCACGAGCTTCGCACTCCGCTGAACTCGATTATCGAGCGGGTCATCTCGGTCATGGCGGGTGAGCACGAGCAGCTCTCCGACTCGGGTCGCCAGTCGCTCCGCGAGGCCCTGGACGAGGGAAACTCGCTGCTGCGTACGCTGCAGAACATCCTCGACCTGTGGCGCGTGCACCAGAACGCGATCCGCGTGGAGATCTGCGAGGTGAACCTGCCGGATCTCGTCGAGGAGGCGATGTTCAACGTCCGCGACTCACTCGCCTCCGGCGTGTCCCTGGAGCACAAGCTGGCCGAGAGCGTCCCCAAGGTCCGGACCGACCTCGGCAAGCTCAACCAGATCCTCTTCCACCTGCTCGAGAACGCTGCCAAGTTCACGCGGTCCGGCCAGGTGAATCTCGAGCTGCTGGTCGAGGAAGGCCAACTGCTGTGCACGGTCGTCGACACGGGCGTCGGCATCACGCCAGAGGACCAGGAGCAGATCTTCGACGAGTTCTTCATGGTCGACCACTCGACCGACGGCCGGCACCGCGGTGCGGGCCTGGGCCTCACGCTGGCGCGCTCGCTCGTGGAGCAGCTGGGAGGCGCCATCTCGGTGAGCAGCGAGCTCGGCCAGGGCTCGCGGTTCAGCTTCACCCTCCCCGTCAAGCTCGCCTAGCGCGCTCCTGGCGCGGCCCGGCGGCGCTATTCGGCGGGGACGGGGGCGTCCTCGGGAGCGAGGTCTTCCTCGGGCGGGAAGTCGGCCTCGATGTGGCCAGCGGCGATCTCCCGCAGCGCCACGACGATTTCGCGGTTCTCGTCGCCCTTGAGCAGCGGCCGGGCGCCGCGCATCAGCTGCTTGGCGCGGATCGTCGCCATGAGCACCAGGTTGAAGCGGTTTCCGACCTGCTCGTTGCAGTCCTCGATGGTGATTCGCGCCACGCGGGGCTCCTTCTCTCGGGGGCGGCAAGGCTAGGAGGCCGCCAGGCGGGCGTCAACGGCGGGACTCGGGGACGCAGGCGAAACCCAGGTGAAACCCCTGGAACAAAGCCCGGACGAACGAAGCCCCCGTTGCCGCGGGGGCAACGGGGGCCCTTCCGATGACTCGCGATCGGAGCCTAGCTCTTTCGCCGGGCCTTCCGACGCCGCTTGCGAGTGGCCTTCTTCCTGGTGGCCTTCTTGCGAGTGGCCTTCTTGCGCCGTGCCTTCTTGCGCGTGGCCTTCTTGCGCCGCGCCTTCTTGCGTGTGGCCTTCTTCCGAGTGGCCTTCTTGCGCCGCGCCTTCTTGCGCGTGGCCTTCTTGCGCCGCGCCTTCTTGCGTGTGGCCTTCTTCCGCGTGGCCTTCTTGCGCCGCGCCTTCTTGCGTGTGGCCTTCTTCCGCGTGGCCTTCTTGCGCCGCGCCTTCTT
>JAFDDB010000082.1 GCA_019311115.1 Deltaproteobacteria bacterium | reverse complement strand
CGGCCATCAGCTCGCTCGTGCGGTCGAGTCCCCAGTCGGCGGGCGCCTCGAGCGTGACGAAGAAGTTGGTCGACTCGGACGGGAAGAGATCCACTTCGAGGTGTGCGCCGATGCGCAGCGCCAGCAGGAAGAGCGACGCCGCCAGGCCGACGAACGACTTCGGGGAATCGAGCACGACATCGAGCGCGCGCAGGTAGGCCGCGCGCAGGGCGTCGATGGCGGCGTCGATGCGCCCGCGCAGGAGCGTTCCCGCCCGCGCGACGCCCAGCAGCGCGGCGCGGATTCCGCGTGCGGACGCGGGGCTCGCATCGGCGGCGGGTCGGCCCCGGCTGCCGAAGTCCAGGTAGTGCGCCGGCAGGATCACCAGGCACTCGAAGAGCGAGGCACCCAGGCAGACGATCACCGTGATGGGCAGGATCTCCATGAACTTGCCCGCGATGCCGCCGAGCAGCAGCAGCGGTGCGAAGGCGGCGCAGGTGGTGGCGACCGCGGCGACGACGGGCCAGAGCACCTCGTTCGCGCCGTCCACGATCGCGGCGCGAAGCTCCTGACCCTCCTCGATGCGGCGGTAGATGTTCTCGAGCACGATGATCGCGTCGTCGACGAGCATCCCGGAGACGAGCAGCATGCCGATCAGCGACATCGCATTGATCGACAGCCCCATGATCGGGAACAGGATCATCGCCGAGAGGAAGCTGAAGGGAATCGCCACGATCGTGAGCGCCGCGTTGCGGAAGCCGATCGTGAACCAGAGGATGAACATGACGAGCAGCACGCCCGTCTTCAGGTTGTCCGTGAGCACGCCGATCCGCGTGTCGACCCACTCGGACGTGTCCCAGGTCTTGTACACCGCCATGCCCGCGGGCAGGACGGCCGCGTACTCGTCGAGGAACTCGGAGATCGCTTCCGAGACGTGGATGATGTCGGCGCTCTCGTCCTTGGCGACGCCGAGCACCAGGGCCGGCTTGCCGTTGTAGCGCACGTAGGTGCGGCGCTTCTCGATCCCGGTCTCGACCGTCGCGACGTCGGCGAGGCGCACGTGCGTACCCGTGCTGCTCTCGCGCACGACGGTATCGAGGACGTCCTCGATGGACTCGAAGTCGCCCGTTGCGCGCAGCACGGACTCGCCCGAAGGACCCGTGAACGAGCCGGCCGGCAGGTTCAGGTTCTCGCGGCGGATGCGCGCGGCGATCTCGACGACCGTCAGCCCGTGGCGCGCCGCGGCGGCGCGGTCGACGAGTACGTGGACCTCGCGTTCGTGCTCGCCCCGCATGCTGACGCGCTCGACGCCGGTCACGTCCTCGAGGCGGGACTCCACGTCCCGCGCCAGCTCGTGGAGCGGGACGGCGCCGAGCCCGGCCTCGTCGACCACGGCCACGCGGATGTCTGTGTAGATCGACTTGGTGTCGAGCTCGTCGAGCACCGGCTTCTCCGCGTCGGCCGGCAGGTCGACCACGCGGTCCATGGCCGTGCGCAGGTCGTTGACCCCCGACTCGTACTCCGCCTGGCTCAGGGTCTGGTCGAACTCGACCTGGATCGACGACATGCCCGCGTTCGAAATGGAGCGGATCAAGTGCACGCCATCGATGTCGACCAACTCCTCCTCGATGCGCGTCGTGACCAGGCGCTCGATCTCCTCGGCCGAGGCTCCGGGCCAGACCGTGGTGATCGCCGCCATGTTGAAGTCGATCAGCGGCAGGAAGTCGACCGGTGTGCGCAGGTAGGAGACGAGACCGGCGCCGAGACAGACGAAGAACAGGATGTTGACGAGCACGACCTGCCGCACGCTGAACTCGGGCAGCGTCAAAGGGCCTTCCCCCTGATCCGCACCGACAGTCCGTCGCGAAGCTCGCGGATGCGGCTCACGGCGACGCGGTCGCCCTCCTGCAGCCCGTTCAGCACCTCGAGCAGGTCGGGGCGGAACGGCACGCGGCGCGTCGACACCCGGCGACGCATGGCGACGGAGGCGCCGTCCACGTCTTCGATCACGTACACGTACGAGAGCTCGAACTCCGACTGCGCGGCGGCTCGCGGAATGCGGATCGCGGCGCGGCCCTCGCCCAGCTCGAAGCGCACGCGGCCGAGCATGCCCGGCAGGAGGCGGTGGTCGGGATTCGGAACCCGCATCTCCACGGGATACTTCTGGCTCTGCGGATCGGCCGCGCTACCGACCCCCGTCACGACGCCCGCGAACTCCTCGTCGGCCCACACGTCGACGCGCAGCGTCGCGGCGTCGCCGGCCACGATCGCAACGATCTCGCGGTCGGTGAGCCCCACCTCGATCTCGATCTCGTCGAGGTCGAGCAGGTCGGCGACACGCTCGCCGACGCGGACGTAGGCGCCGGGCTCCAGGTCCAGCCGCTCCACGAAGCCCGCGAAGGGGGCGCGGATCAGCGCCTTCGACAGCCGGAGCCGCGCGTCGGCGAGGCCCGCGCGGGCCTCCTGCACGTCGGCGGCGCGGGCACGCTCGGTACTGACCGCGCGATCGAGATCGGCGGTGCTGCCCACGCGACGCTTCGACAGCCCCCGCTGCCGCTCCAGATCCAGGCGCGCAAGCTCGTGGTTCGCCCGCGCGCGCTCGAGCACGCCCTCGGCGCGCAGGACGGCGGCCTCGTGAAAGCCCTGCTCCAGCCGCACCAGCGGGGCGCCGGCCTCGACGCGCGCGTGCTCGTCCGCCAGCACCTCGACGACCCGGCCCTCGACCTCGGCGGCGAGCGACACGCGGCGCACGGCGTCGAGCACCGCCGCAACCTCGGCGACGCGCCGGACCGGAGCCACGCGCACCTGTCTCGCCTCGATCTCGAGCGCCGCAGACGTGCGCATGCCGGTGCCGCCCGTAGCGACGGGGGCCAACTCCTCGGCCCGGGCGATCCGGTCCGCACGCTCCCGCGACGCCACCGCGCTCGGGGACGTCCGGAACAGCCACAGCGCCAGGAGCACCGAGACGACCGCGATCGCCCCGACGACCTGCTGAACGCGCGTCAATCCGCCTCCTGCCGGAGCGCGCACGCCCCCCGATCGCGGCTCCGCTCCAGCCCCGAAAGTACCGCAGTTGCGCCCGCTTTCGGGAGCGCGGCGAAGCTGCGCCGAAGCTGCCGGTGGCCGGCTAGCTGGCGACCCGGAAGCGCGAGGTCTCCTCGCTCAGCTCCATCGAGTCGGCCTGGTCCGGGTGGATCTCCTTGGCGCGCACCAGCAGCAAGTCCTCGGCCTCCTCGTTGTTCGGATCGGCGACACAGCAGTCGACGGGGCACACCTCGGCGCACTGCTCCTTGCCGTGGAAGCCGACGCACTCGGTGCACAGCGAGGGGTTGATCACGAAGGTCTCTTCACCCTCGGTGATCGCCTCGTTCGGGCACTCGGGCTCGCACACGCCGCAGTTGATGCATTCCTCGGTGATCATCGTCGACATCGGGGGGTCCTCCAGAAATGGGGTGGGGTTCGGAAGAGCTTCAGTTCAGCTCGAGATCTGCGGGGCCGCAGGGGATGCGTCCCGTCAGCAGGATCTGGTCCTCGCGCTCCAGGCGGAAGACGAGTTCGGACTCGCCTGCCGCGGGCTCGAGTGCCAGGTCGGTGGCCAGCAACTGGCGGCCCAGCCGCACCAGCGCGCGCAGGCGGGCCGCCGCGGCGCGGTCCAGGCGCCCGATCGGGCTCCGCTTCAGGTCGGAGACGGTCAGGTGGACACCGGTCGCCTCACCGGTGCCGTGGCAGAGCGGGCAGACCTGGGCCAGAGCTTCGCGCAGCGTGCGCTCGACAAATGCCGTCTGGTTGGGCAGTTGTTTGAGAGCTGCCGCCAGTTCGGGTTCGAGCCGGTAGGTGACTCGCTGCTTGTTTGCGGCTCTGGGCATCAGGTACAGCATTTTGCTGTACGTTTGTTACCCTGGCAAGGTTCGCAGTTCGCAGCGGGTGCTCGGAGGGGTCGAGACGCCCGCGCCCCCATGAGCGCCGCTTCACGCGGGCCGTTCTGCCCCTCTCCCGGAGGTCCACCTTGGGCTCGGAAAGAGACGAAGACCAGCCTCGCGAAGGCTCGCCCGGCCAAGGCCAGCAAGCCCCCGCGAAGCGCCCACGGCGCCGCAGGCGCTCGCGCCGCGGTGGCTCCCGCCGCAGCGGCGGGTCCCAGGCGTCCGAGGCCGCTCCTGACGAGACGGCCGGGGGAGAGGCGTCCGCACCCGCCGCCGAGGCCCAGGCCACGCCCGCCGAGGACTCCAGCGAGGAGACGGAAGGCCGCGCCGCCGCGTCCACGGACGACTCGGTCCCCGGAGACGAGGGCGGCGAAGCTCCGCGGAAGCGCAAACGTCGTCGCCGCCGCCGCGGCGCAGGCGGAGGCGTGCCCGACCCGCAGCGCCAGCAGATGCTCGAGATCCTGCGGCGCGAGTTCGGGATGAAGCACTTCCGGCCGGGCCAGGAAGCGGTGATCCGCTCGGTGCTCGACGGCAAGGACACGATGGCCATCATGCCGACCGGAGGTGGCAAGTCGCTCACCTTGCTCCTGCCGGGGCTCACGGTCGTGGTCTCGCCGCTGATCGCGCTGATCCGGGACCAGTTCGAGAAGCTCCGCGCGCACGGCGTGGAGACGCTGCGGCTCGACAGCTCGCTGACGGCCACCCAGAAGGCGGAAGCGCTCGACCTGCTCGAGGGCGGCTCGCAGAAGATCCTGCTCATCACCCCGGAGGGGGCGACCGGGCCCGCCTTCAAGAAGCGGCTCGGCGACCAGCCGATCTCACTCTTCGTCGTGGACGAGGCCCACTGCGTGTCCGAGTGGGGGCACGACTTCCGCCCCGCCTACCTGGCTCTCGGCGCGCTCGCCGACGACCTCGGCCGACCGCCGACGCTGGCGCTCACGGCCACCGCCCCGCCGCAGGTGCGCGACGAGATCAGCAAGCGGCTGTCCCTCACCGACCCGACCGTCATCGTGCGCCCGGTGGCGCGGCCCAACCTGAGATTCGAGGTGCTGCCGTGCGAGTCCGAGGACGAGAAGCGTCGCGAGCTGATCCAGTTGCTGCGGCGCCTGCGGCGACCGGGCATCGTGTACTGCTCGACGGTCCGGGACGTCGAGGAGCTCGGCGCCCTGTGCAAGCTCGCGCGCATCCCCGCCGAGATCTACCACGGCCGCCTCACCAAGGCCGAGCGCGACCATGCCCACGAGCGCTTCATGTCGTCGGGCAAGCGCATCGTGATGATCGCGACCAGCGCCTTCGGCCTCGGCGTGGACAAGTCCGACATCCGCTACGTCATCCACTACCAGGTGCCGGGCTCGATCGAGGCCTACGTGCAGGAGGCCGGGCGCGCGGGCCGCGACGGCCTGCCGGCGCGCTGCATCCTGCTCTGGCTGCCCGACGACCTGTCGGTGCAGCGGCACTTCCTGTCCGAGGGGCCGGCGACGCGCTCGCAGATCCGGAAGATCGTCGCGGGCCTGTCCGCCTGGACCAAGGAGAACCGGCCCGTCGACGCGCCCGTCCTCGCCATGTCGACCGAGGTCGGAGTCACGCGCACCAAGGCCGTGCTCGAAGGTCTGCGCGACGCGGGAATGGTGTCGGAGAGCGACGGCCAGTTCACGCTGGTCGGCGACCCCGGGATGGACGCCGTCACGCTGCTGACCAAGAGCAACGAGGAGCGCAAGACCACCGACCGCCGCCGCCTCGACGGCATCGTCGACTACGCCAACGAGACCGAAACGTGCCGCATGGTCGCGATCCGGCGCTACTTCGAAGGCGTCGAGAGCGCGCCCTGCGAGCAATGCGACATCTGCCAGCCCAAGCTGCGCCGGCGACGCCGCCGCAAGAAGGGCTCGCCTTCGGGCGCGCGCCGCGGATCGAGCGGAAACTGATGGCTCGCCTCGAGCGCGAACTGCAGGTCGCCCGCGAGGCCGCCCTCCGCGCGGGTGAGATCATCGCGCGCTACGCCGAGAGCGACCGCGAGAGCTGGGAGAAGTCCAAAGACAACCCCGTCACGCAGGCCGACCTGGAGGCGAACGACAAGATCCTCGGCGTGATCCACGCGGCGTTCCCCGGCGACGCGGTGCTGTCCGAAGAGACGGCCGACTCGCCCTCGCGGCTCGACTCGGATCGCCTCTGGGTGATCGACCCGCTCGACGGAACCAAGGAGTTCATCGAGGGCGTGCCGCAGTTCGCGGTGTCGATCGGGCTGGTCGAAGCCGGCCGGCCCGTGGTCGGCGCGATCTACCAGCCGCTCACGCGCGAGTGCTTCTGGGCCTCCGACGGCGCGGGCGCGTTCATGGACGGCACGGCCCTGCGCGTCTCGCAGCGCGCGCGCCTCGACGAGAGCGTGATGCTCTCGAGCCGCACCGAGATGAAGCGCGGACAGGTCGACCTGTACCGCGAGTGGTTCAAGCAGATCGAGCCGGTCGGGTCGGCCGCCTTCAAGCTCGCGCGCGTCGCCGCGGCGCGCGGCGACCTGTGGCTGTCGACCGCGCCCAAGAGCGAGTGGGACGTGTGCGCCGGCGACGCGATCGTGCGCGAGGCCGGGGGCGTGTTCGTGACCCTCGGCGAAGGCGAGCGGACGTACAACCAGCCGGACATCCTGCTCCAGCCCGAGATGCTGGCGGGACCGCGCGCGCTCGTCGAGGCGTTTCGCGCCAGGCGGGAGGCATGACGGAATGAAGAGCCCGCTGCTGCGGATGGAAGACGTCTCGCCCGAGCGCTACGCCGTGTCGGATCTGCAGATCGAGAACGTGTCCGAGAAGTGTCTCTGGCTCTTCGACCTCGAGGCGACGGGCCTCGATACGACCGTCGAGCAGGTCACCCAGATCGCCGGCATCCCCCTGCACCGCGGCGAGATGCTCGAGGACCGCGCCTTCTCACAGCTCGTGAAGCCGGGCGTGCCGATCCCCGAGGAGATCCAGGAGCTGACCGGCATCACGCCCGCGCGCGTCGCCGACGCGCCAGGCTTCCCCGAGGCGTGGCGGCTCGGCGTCGAGGCCGCGCAGGGCTGCGACCTGTGGCTGGGCCAGAGCGTGTTCGAGTTCGACGTGCCGTTGCTCGACGCAGAGCTCGCGCGCCACGGCCTGCCGCCCGAGCTGCCGCCGATCCTCGACTCGGTCGTGATCGCGACCATGCTGCTCGGCCCGCCCGAGGGGCGTTGGAGCACGACCGCGCTGGTCGAGCGCTTCGACGTCGACACCAGCGGCCTGCGCAGGCACGACGCGCTCGACGACGTGAAGATCCTGGGTCGCACGCTGCTGCCGATGCTCGAACTCCTCCGCGCCGAGCACGACGACCGCCTGGTGCTCACCGCCAACGCGCGCCTCCAGATCGCCCGCCACCCGCCGATCGTGCCCGCCTAGCGCCGATCCGAGATCAGCGGCTGGCCCGTGGCGCGGAATCGCAAGTCGCCTTGATCTCGCTTCGGGGCTAGGCGTCGGGATCGGACAGCGCGAACATTGCCAGGTCCTCGACGAACTCGAGGATCTCGTCCGCCAGGCAGTGGTCCCTGATCAGCGTCGGCTCGACCGAGAGCCGCATCTCATCTTCGACCATCGAGGTGAGCTGCGGGTACAGCACGCGGCGCGGTCCGTAGCTGACGCGGCCGTTGTCCGGCTCGAGTGAGAGCCGTCCCTGCATGCGCATGAACGCGAAGAGCCGCTCGTTCTGAGGAGCGTCGGCCAGGATCTCGAGCAGCGCCTCGATGGAGACCAGGATGCGGCGGCTCTCCGTCTCGTGCGACTCCAGCCAGGGATCGATCTCGGCCGCCAGACGGCGGTCGGTGAGGCCCGCCCGGAGCGACTCCGCGACCTGGACGCGCCGCTGCGCCAGTTCGCGCACCTCGAGCAGCAGGTCCGAGAAGTCCCGCCCGTCCTCGAGCGCGTTCGCGATCTCGGCGAACCGCGCCTCGAGGCCGCGATCCCGGTCCTCGGTGTGCAGCGGAGAGAAGCGATGCGCCTCGACGAAGAGACGGAACGCCTCGGGCTCGCCGTCGCCCACCTCTTCGATGGCTTCGTTCCAGGCCGTCTCGGGGTCGTAGCCGGCGGGGTCGGCCGCGTACCGCGAGGCCGTGTACAACGCGACGCAGCTGGCGTGCGCGTGCTCCATGGGGTTCAAGAGGATCCCGCTCGCGTACTCCGGCAGGTCCGCCGCGCGGCCGGCGTACGGGCCCATGTGCAGCATGGCGCGCATCGGTCCGTCGGTGACGGGCACGTTGTCCCAGATGAGCACGCGGCGCTCGAGCGCGGCCGAACGCGCCTGAGCCTCGCGCGACTCGATCGTGGGACTCACGACGGTCCGTCCCGTCCAGCCGATCTCGATCTCGGGAGGCAGCGCGGCGCCGAGCGTCTCCAGGTAGGGACTGGATCCGACGCCGAGGTAGTCGGTCGGCACCACGTACAGGCCGACGTCGGCTCCGAGCGCCTGCGCGATCTCGACCGCCAGCGCAGCGTGCGCGTCGCCGAGCGAGTCGAAGGCCTCCTGGTCCTCCTCGTGCTGCAGCCTCGTCGGTACGTCGTCGAGCGCGAGGCACAGCCGGCGTGCGCCGAGATCGACGAAGCCGCGGAACTTGTCGAGCAGCGCGCGCCGGTCGTCGGCCGACGCGTAGCGGATCGACAGGCCGGGCGAGAGTGCGAAGCCCACGTCGACGCCCGCACGCTCACCCCGGTCCACCAGTTCGCGGAACTCGTCGAGATCGCGCTTCGGGTACGGCTCGCGCCAGCGCGCGCGGTGCAGCGCGTCGTCCTTGGGCGCGTAGTAGTAGCGGTTCATGCCCCACGCGCCGATGCGTTCGATCACGTACAGGCGGTCGGCGTGCGACCACTTGGGACCGTAGTAGCCCTCGATGACGCCGACGTGCTCGAAGCGCTGCATCTCAGGAGAGAAGAGCAGATGACACGCGATAAGTCACGAACGACGCGACGTATGCGAGCGCGAGCATGCTGCTGAACGCGAGCGCCGGCCAACGCCAGCTTCCCGTCTCGCGGGCCATCACCGCGATCGTCGACGTGCACTGGAGCGCGAAGACGAAGAAGACCAGCAGCGACAGCGCGACGGGCAGCGTGAAGCTGGGTTCGCCGGTCTCGGGATCGGTGTCGGCGCGCAGCGCGGAGCGGAGTCCGTCGAAATCGTCCGCATCGCCGACGGCGTAGATCTGCGACAGCGTGGACACGATGACCTCACGCGCGGCCAGGCTGGCCACCAGGCCCACGCCGATGCGCCAGTCGAAGCCGAGAGGTTCGATGGCCGGCTCGATGGCACGGCCGATCGACGCCGCGGCGCTGGCCTCGAGCGCGACCTGCGCCTGCTCCTTCGGAGAGAGCGACGGGTCGGCGTCGACGCGCGGGAACGTGAGAAGCGTCCAGAGTACGACCGACGCCAGCAGGATCAGCGTGCCCGCGCGCTTGATGAAGGCCCAGGCGCTGGCCCAGACCTGCGAGGCCAGCAGCGACAGCGAGGGCATGCGGTAGGGCGGAAGCTCCATGTAGAAGCTGCTGACCTGGCCTCGAAGGAGAGTCGACTTGAGCAGCGCCGCGGCGCCGAGCGCCGCGAGCACGCCGAGCGCGTAGAGCGCCAGCATGACCAGCCCCTGCAGCCCGACTCCGAACACCGACACCGCGGGCACGAAGGCCGCGATCAGCAGCGTGTAGACGGGAAGCCGCGCCGAGCAGGTCATGAACGGCGCCACCAGGATCGTCGCCAGCCGGTCGCGCGGCGACGAGATCGACCGGGCCGCCATGATGCCGGGGATGGCGCACGCGTAGGACGAGAGCAGCGCGACGAAGCAGCGCCCCTGCAGCCCGACGAGCCCCATCAACCGGTCGACGACGAAGGCGGCGCGCGCCATGTACCCGACGTCCTCGAGAAAGTGGATCAGCGTGAAGAGGATCACGATCTGCGGCAGGAAGATCAGCACGCCGCCGACGCCCGCCAGCACGCCGTCGATCCAGAGATCCGTCAGCAGTCCGGCCGGCAGCAGCTGTGCCGACGCGCGTCCGAGCACGCCGAAGATCCCGTCGATCGCATCCATGGCGGGCACCGCCCAGGCGAAGATGCTCTGGAAGAGCAGCACCATGACGGCGGCGAAGACGAGCCCGCCCCCGACGGGGTGCAGCAGGATCCGGTCGACCGCGTCACTGCGCGTATCGGGCGGGGTGTCGCCCGCGCCGATCTCGCGCGCGACCGCGTCCACCCAGGCGAAGCGCTCCGCCGGATCCTCGTCCGGAGGGCGGATCGAGGGCGCGGACCAGCTCTCGGGATGCTCGAGAAGCTCGCGCAGCTCGGGCAGGCCGACGCCGCGGCTGCCGACCACGCCGAGCACGGGCACGCCGAGGATGCGCGAGAGCTTTGCCAGGTCGAGGCGTCCGCCGCGCGCTCGGACCTCGTCGATCATCGTGACGACGAGCGCCGTCGGCCGCTCGGACTGCAGGAGCTGGGCCACCAGGCCGAGACCCCGGCGCAGCGTCGTGCCGTCGGCCACGATCAGCAGCGCATCGGGCACGGCCTCGCCGGGAAGCTCGCCTCCGAGCACGCGTTCGACCACCTGCTCGTCCGGCGTCTCGCCCTCCAAACTGTAGGTGCCGGGCAGATCGAGCACGCGGATGGCGCGTCCCGATCGGCGCACGCTGCCCTCGCGGCGCTCGACCGTCACGCCCGGGTAGTTGCCGACTCGCGCGCCCGCGCCGGTCAGCGCGTTGAAGAGCGTGGTCTTGCCGGAGTTCGGGGAGCCGACCAGGGCGACGCGCAGCGGGTCTGCGACGCCCGCGGCGCCGGTCATGCCTGCGCGTCCCGCCGGTTCACGCAGAGGCACGCCGCTTCGGCACGCCGCAGGACCAGGCGGTAGCCACGCAGCTCGACCTCGATCGGGCCGCCGAGCGGCGCGCGGCGCAGCACCTCGAGGGGCGTGCCGGGTACCAGTCCCAGGTCCACCAGGCGCGGCTTCACCGGCCCGGCGCCCGGGTGGTCGCAGAGCCGGCCGCGCGCCCCGACTCGCAGGTCGGAGAGAGGTCCGCAGCCGGAACTAGCCGTGTCTTCTGGGTTCATGGGGGTTTTTGAGAATGACTCTCAATTCCAGAAACCCAGCGTAGGGCGGCGGCCCGGCAGTGTCAAGCGAGCCCGGCGAAGGGCCCTCAGAGGGCGCCGACGACGCCCACCGTGACCAGCGTGCCGACGCCCGCCAGCGCGTAGAGCAGGCTGCCCACCAGCCGGTCGCTGTGCGGGAAGCCCAGCTCGATCACGAAGTGCCGCAGGTGGTGGGCGCTGTGCCAGAACGGAAGTGCGATCCCGACCACGAGCACGAGCTGACCGACCGGGTTCGCGAACAGCGTCCGCATGCGCAGGAAGGTCTCCACCGGATCGCCGAACCAGCCGAGCGGGAAGCCCACCGCGACCATGAAGTAGAGCGCCGGCAGCAGCACGGCGCCGACGAACCCGCCCGCCCCGAAGAGCAGCCACCACAGCGGCTCGAGCCGCTTCATGCCACGACTCCCGACAGCAGCAGGATGACCAGCAGCGAGACGCCGATCAGCAGCCCGAAGTGCGCCACGTACAGCATGCCGGCGCCGGGTGCGGGCATGGGACCCAGCTTGACCTGCGGGATCTTCACGCCCACGCGGAGCCAGCGCACCGCGAAGAAGCAGGTGGGAACGAGCACCACCACGCTCAGCAGCAGCCCGGCGGGCGAGCCCAGCATCGCCAGGAAGCCGGCCCACGCCTGGGAACCCTTCGACAGTGCGCTCACCGCGACCAGCAGCACGAGGCTCCCGAGCGACAGGATGCCGCTCGCCATCGCGAAGAGCATGTAGTACCGGTAGCGCTTGTGCGACATCCACCAGCCGTCGGGAACGCGGCTGGCGAGCGTCGGCGTGCTCGATGCGGAACCCATCACGCGCCCTTCTTCGGCAGGATGTGGAGCCACTGCAGCGCCGACACCAGCTTCTCGCGGTTCACCGCGGCGGCCGGGTCGACGTGCTTGGGACAGACTTCCGAGCACTCGTTGGCGTACGAGCAGTTCCACACGCCGTGCTCCCCGGCCAGTACGGCGTAGCGCTCGGCCTCGCCCTCGTCGCGCGAGTCCTGGTTGTAGCGGAAGCCGAGGGCGATGGCGGCGGGACCGATGAAGTCCGGCTCGTTGATCATGACCGGACACGCGGCATAGCAGAGGCAGCAGTTGATGCACATGCTGAACTGCCGGTAGCTGTCGAGCTCGTCCGGCGTCTGCAGGTACTCGCCGTACTTCACGTCCTTCTCGACCTTGCGGATGATCCAGGGCTTCACGCTCTTGAGCTTGTCCATGAAGCTCTCGAGCTCGACCACCAGGTCGCGCACCACGGGGAAGTTCGCCAGCGGACCCACGCGAATCGGGTGCTCCAGGTCGCGCACGAACGACTTGCACGTCAGGTTCGGCGTGCCGTTCACCATCATGCCGCAGCTGCCGCACACACCCATGCGGCACGACCAGCGGTGCGAGAGCGTGGGGTCGATGTAGTCCTTGATGTGGTTCAGGGCGTCGAGCACGACGTAGTCGTCGGGGCACGGCACCTCGTAGGTCTGCCACTTCCCCTCTCCCGTCTCGGCGCCTTCGGGCGAGTAGCGGAAGACCTCGAACTTGACGATGCGGGGTTCGGACATCAGTACTTCCGCTCCTCGGGAGTCCAGCGCGTCAGCGTCACGTCGCGGTAGCCGATCTCCGGACCTTGCGGCGAGAAGTTGACCAGCGAATGCTTCAGGAACTGCGAGTCGTCGCGCGTGGGGTAGTCGGTCCGCGTATGCGCGCCGCGGGACTCGGTCCGCACGGCCGCCGTCTGCGCGACGGCCTCGGCCACGTCGAGCATGTTCCGCAGCTCCATGGCCTGGACGATCTCGGTGTTGAAGACCTTGCTCCGGTCCGAGAGCCCGATGTCGGCATAGCGGCCCTTGAGCTGCCGCAGCGCCGCGACCGTCGCGTCCATCGAGCCCTGGTCCCGGAATACGCCGCAGCCCGACTCCATGGACGCCTGCATCTCGCGGCGGATGACGGCGATCTGCTCGCCGCCGACCTTGTTGCGCAGTGCGTCCATGCGCCCGTGCTCCGCCTCGGCCTGGTCGACGAGTACGCGCTCGTCGCCGTCGGCGCAGTCGCCCGCAAAGCGCACGGCCGCCTCGCCCGCACGCCGGCCGAAGACCAGGCACTCCGTCAGCGAATTGGAGCCGAGCCGGTTGGCGCCGTTGATCGAGACCGCGGCGACCTCGCCGGCCGCGTAGAGGCCCGGCATCGGGGTGGCCCCGGTGATGTCGGTGTCGACGCCGCCCATCATGTAATGAACGACGGGCCGGACGGGAATCGGCTCGTGCACGGGATCGACGCCGACGAAGTTGCGCGCCAGCTCGCGCACGAAAGGCAGCTTCTCGTCGATCTTCTTCTCGCCGAGATGCCGCAGGTCCAGGTGGACGTACTTCCCGTAGGAACCGTCGAACGCCCGGCCGGCCTCCATCTCGCGCATGATCGCGCGTGACAACATGTCCCGCGGGCCGAGCTCGGCCTTGTTGCCGACGCCGTAGTCGTGCGTGACCAGGAAGCGCTCGCCCTCGTTGTTGTACAGGTGGCCGCCCTCCCCGCGCGAGGCCTCGGTGATCAGGATGCCGGTTCCGGGCAGCCCCGTCGGGTGGTACTGCACGAACTCCATGTCCTTGAGCGGGACGCCCTCGCGGTACGCGAGCGCCATGCCGTCGCCCGTCTTCACGGCCGCGTTGGTCGTGAACGGGAAGACCTGTCCCGCTCCGCCGGTGCACAGGATCACCGCGCGCCCGAGCACGGCCGTGACCTCGCCCGTGCGGATGTCCAGCGCTGCTACGCCGCATACCCGGCCGTTGTCGACGAGGAGCTTGGTGGCGAAGAACTCGTCGAGCCGCACGATCCGGTCGTACTTCATCGACGTCTGGAACAGCGCGTGCAGCATGTGGAAGCCGGTCTTGTCCGCGGCGAACCAGGTCCGCTTGACGCTCATGCCGCCGAAGGCCCGCACCGCTACTCGGCCGTCGGGCTCGCGGCTCCAGGGGCAGCCCCAGTGCTCGAGCTGGGTCAGCTCGCCGGGGGCCTCCTGTACGAACTGCTCGACGGCGTCCTGGTCCGCGAGGAAGTCACTGCCCTTGAGCGTGTCGTAGGCGTGGAGGTCCAGGTTGTCGTCGCTGCCCGCCACCGCGGCGGCGCCACCTTCGGCCGAGACCGTGTGGCTCCGCATGGGGTAGAGCTTGGAAACGCAGCACACCGTCGTCTCGGGCGAGACCTCGACCGCGGCGATGGCCGCGCGCAGTCCCGCTCCGCCACCCCCCACAAGGACGATGTCGTGTCGGATGACCTTCAAGGGGGCTCCTAGGCGAGAAGGCGGGCGCAGGGAGCGCCGCGGGTCGGGGTAGGCGTGTCGGGCGGGACTCTACCACGCGCTCCGGGGCCGCGAAAGATCGCGGCGGGTCACATCCCCCGCATGAGAGACTTCAGGGATGGCGCGCGTCGAGTTCTTCTTCGATTGTTCGAGTCCCTGGACATACCTGGCCTTTCACCGCATCGAGGACGTCTGCACCGAGGCCGGCGCCGATCTGGTCTGGCGTCCGATCCTCGTCGGCGGAGTGTTCAACGCCGTAAACGAGAGCGTGTACGAGCAACGCTCCAACCCCGTTCCCGCGAAGGCCCGGTACTACGTCAAGGACCTCCGCGACTGGGCGCGAGACTATGGGTTGGAGATCGGGCAACCGTCCGTCTTCCCGGTGAACAGCGTGCGCGCGATGCGCGCCGCCTACGTCGCGCTCGACCAGGGCCTGCTTCCCGCGTGGGCGCGCGCGGTCTTCGAGTCGTACTGGGGCGACCTCGACGACATCTCGCAGCCAGACGTGCTGCGCCGCATCGCGGGCCGGGTCGGCCTGGACGCGGACGACCTGCTCGAACGCATCGAGCGGCCCGAGTACAAGCAGCGCCTGCGCGGCGCGACCGAAGAGCTGATCGAACGGGGCGGCTTCGGGTCTCCGACCCTCTTCGTCGATGGCGACGACATGTACTTCGGGAACGACAGGCTCGAACTCGTGCGCCACCGCCTGGCGCGCTAGCGGGCGGGATCAAGCCCCTCCGGCGCGCGGCCGATCCACCGGGCGAGGAGGATCCCCCCCAATGCGCCTGCTCGCACTGGCCGCCTGTGGCGGCCTGTTCTTCTGCCAGCTCGCCTGCGCATCGACGACGGTCGACCTGGAGCGCGTTCGCGGAGTGTACTCCACGCACTTCCACGGCATCCCGGACAGCGGGCGCATCTGCGCCGTGATCTCGAACCGGCGTGGCTCGCCGGTGGACTGGGTGCGGCTTCGGCTCGCCTCGCGCAGCGGACTGGCCGAGCGGCCGGGACGCTGGCGCTCGGCGTGGCTCTACCGGGGCCGCCTCGAGCCGGGCGAGTCGGTGGCCGTCGAGCTCGACCGGCCGCCGGTCTCGGACCAGATCCGGCTGACGGTGCACGGCGCAGGCCGCGGCCGCCCGACCCGGACGGGCCGCCCCGCGGTCGAGATCCCCGAGTGCAGCGAGCGCGCGCTCAGCGCCGCGCTCGAGCGCGACGCGGCGGCGCGCGAAGCGCCCGGCCGCGAGATCGTGCGCATGGCGGCTCCGGGCGGCGGCGAGCCCTCCAGGGACTAGCGGCGGACAGGGACTAGGCGGACCCGCTCCTCGACTCAGCGGCCGGCCTCACCGAGCGCGCGCCAGAGCGGCACCGGGTCCGAGAGCAGGTCGCCGTCGAGCTGGCACCACGGCTGGATGGGAAGCGGCGCCGCGTCCGCGAGCCGGCGGCACGCGCCGAGCAGCCGGGCATCGACGGTCACTGCGAGCGTCTGCCGGACCTCGTCGCGCACGGCCGACGACAGCGCCGGGGGCAGCGCGGCCAGGACCTGGCGACGCAGCGCCTCGGCCGACTCGCTCGACGCCGCGACGAGCGGCTCGACCGCGGCGCCCGACGCCGTGATCCCCGCGCGTACGCGGTCGGGACGCGACGCCGCGAGCGCGCGAGCGACCCGGTCGCCGAAGCCCCAGCCCACGACGTCGACGCGCGACACGCGCAGCGCGTCGAGCAGGAGGGCGATCTCGGCGGCCAGCCGCGTCGGCTGAACGCTTCCGCGCGAGGCCCGCGAGCGGCCGAAGCCCGGCAGGTCGACGGCGAGCGCACGGCGGCCGGCCGGACCCGCCGCGGCCAGCACGGCCTCGAAGACGGCGATGCTCACGCCCAGGTCCGCCAGCAGCAGGACGGGCACCTCGTCGTCCTCGCGTCCGTCGTCGAGCATCGCGAGCCGCTCGCGGCCCAGGTCCACCTGCTGGTAGTCGATCTGCGTCTGCGGCGGGATCTCGTCCCGTCCCTCGAAGCGGGCGCGCAGCTTCTCGAGAGCGCTCCGCTCGAGCCAGCGGCGGAAGCGCCGCGGGACCGGCACCGCGAACGCCGAGCCCAGGTCGACCAGGGCCGGCGCCACGGTCTCGGCGACCATGATGTTCGAGGGGCTGCGCAGGTCCGTGTACAGCAGTCCGCGCTGGCGGAGCCCGTCGAGGATCCCCTCGAGCGCGATGAAGAACGCCGTCGGCAGGCTCCGCCCGTACAGGCGGCGGCGCAGCGCAGCGCCGTCGACGAACTCGAGCGCGAAGGCCATCGCGTCGATGCGGCCCTCGGGGGCCGGCAGGCCGGGCAGCCCTCGCGTCCGTTCGAGAACCGCAAGCTCGTGCCGGATCAGCCACGGCGCGACCACGTGGCGCACGAAGGCCGAACGCTGGGACCAGTCCTTGACTACCACCGGCCGCCGGCCCGGACGCCGCACGCGCAGGACGTCGGCGTTCGTGCGCCCGCCCCGATTGAGCAGGCGGACACCGGGCCCCCAGAGCTGAGCCCGGTCGAGCCCCGGAATCAGGACAGCAGCCCGCGGGCCGCCATGGCGAGCACGCCGAGGCCGACCACGACGGCGGTGCCGATCTCGTTGTTGTCGGTGAACCGCTCGGAGCGCCACACCACGCTTCCGCTGGCGTCGCCGCCGAGCGGCGTGTACGCGTGCAGGCGCGGTACCAGCCGGGGGACGGCGACGGCGTAGCGCCGGAACGCGTCCCCGAACAGCTCCTCGAGCCGCGCGCCCTCGATGCGGTTCTTGTACGGCATGTAGTACGCGAAGTACGTGAGCAGGAAGAGCGTCAGCACGATCGCCGCCGCCTGCGTACCGGCCATGATCGAGAAGCCGGCCGCGATCAGCAGCGTCCCCGCGTAGAGCGGGTGGCGCAGGTAGGCGTAGGGCCCCGCGACCGTCAGGCTCTCGCTCTTGTGCAGGTAGCCGGTCGCCCAGATCCGCAGCCCCTCGCCGATCGCCAGGGGCAGCAGGCCCGCCAGCATGGTCAGGGGCGTGGGCTGCGACGCCCAGAGCGCCACGGCGGCCGCCACGTAGACGAGCAGCAGGCGGGGCTTCAGCCGCTTGCGGGAGATGAGGCTCACGCGCGAAGGGGTAGCCCGGCAGCGGGCGAGGGGCAACGCGGCGCGGCGCTCCTTTGGGCCGCGGGGCGCGGCGCCGGGGGCTCGCAGGGCGGGCGTCCCGGCTCGCTCAGCTGGTGTAGAGCCGCCTCACCAGGTCGCGCAGGTGCTCTCGCAGCTCCACGGTGAACTCGGGGTCGGGCTCGCCGGAGGCGTCCGCGGGTCCCATGAACGACGCGAAGTCATTCCAGCGCATGGTCTCGACGCTGATCTCGTCGCGGACCTCTTCCCAGAAGCCGGCCTTCCGCCATCCGTGGACGCTCAGTTCGAGATCCCGCTGCTGCCTTCGCTGCCTGCCCACTGCCGTCTCGACTCCCCGCCGCTGCCGCTGCCGCAAGCGCACTTTCCATGCGCGAGTCCTGCAGGCAAAGCGGTCAAGTGACCCGAAGGCCACAACACGGAGGATACCGTCCACTCTCCCTGCCTTGGGGATAAGTGGACCGGGGGCCGCGAAGGTGTCGCGGCTCGCGGCAAGCAATGTGCAACCTAGCGCTGGGAAAGCTCCAGCTTCGAGTCGGGGAGCTTCTGCGCCAGGGAGCGCCGAGTCCGGTAAAGGCTTGATTTCACAGCGTCTTCGCTCCTGTGCATGACCTGGGCAATCTTGCGGATGCTCATCCGCTGGCCATGCCGGAGCTCCAGGATGCGGCGCTGGTCACGAGGCAGCGCGCCGATCACCTTCTCGACCCGTCGCAGCGACTCGCGAGCGCAGGCCAGGCGCTCGGGCCCCTCGTCGGCCGGCGTCGCCTCGGGCGCGACGTCGTCCAGCGGCACGAAGCGCAACTGGCTCCGGCGGCGGAGCCGGTTGTTGATCAGGTTGCGCGTGATTCCGTAGATCCACACGACCAGGTCGGACTTGCCCTCGAAGCGCTCCAGGCAGGTAAATACCGCCTCGAAGACCTCCTGCGTCACGTCCTCGGCTTCGGCGACGCTGCCGAGCTTGCCGAGCGTGAAGTTGTAGATCCGCCGCACGTACGTTCCGTACAGCTCCTCGAAGGCCGCGGGATCCCCGCCCTTCACTGCATCCACCAACTTGCGATCTGCTTCCCTCACTGTGTCTGCCCCTGCTTCTGCTCGACCGTCGGTTTCGCCGGACTGCGCATCCGACCTGCGTATCGCCTTCGCCAGCGGGGAGGAGCAAGCACCGTGCCAAGCGGCGTCCGGCCGCGGGAGGCCCGGAACTCCGAGGTTTCCGGCCGTTTACGCCGCGTGCTCGCCGGTCGGCGGAGGGAGCCTGTGGGTAGGACGGAAGTTTGCTTCCCAAAAGGGAGAAACGCCCTCCTGGGAACCGGTCAGAGCTTGGACGGCGTCAGCATCCAAACGCCCTCGACCTGCCGCCAGGTGTCGGTCCGGTACACCTTCCGCTCCCAGAAGCGCAGCCGCCGGATGTGCCGGCCGACCAGCGTCAGGTCGACGCGAGCCTCGCCCGGCCTCTCGAAGCGGAACTGCTCGATCCGGACCTGCTCCGCACGGCCGTTCCGGAAGGCCGCGTCGCGGATCGAGCCGGCGATCGACGCGTAGTAGTCCGAAAACGCTCTCTCGTCCTCGAAGTACGAGCGCAGCTCGCGGTTCTGGTAGGTGAAGTAGGCGTCGATCGGGATGTCTTCGAGCAGCGAGTAGAACGCGGTGATCCGCCGCGCGAAGATCAGCGCCTCGTCCTCGTCGGTCGGCACGCCCTCCGGGCCTCCGAAGAGCCCGCAGGCGCAGAGCAAGAGGGGGACGAGGGCGCACGTGGGGCGCGTCATCCAGGTCAGCCTGCCTCCAGCACGGCCTGGGCCGAGGCGAGCCGCGCGATCGGGACGCGGAACGGCGAGCAACTCACGTAGTCGAAGCCCTCCGCGTCGCAGAACCGGACGGAGCGCGGATCGCCTCCGTGCTCGCCACAGATGCCGATCTTCAGGTCGGGCCGGGTCTTGCGCGCGGCCGCGACCGCGATCCGGATCAGTTCGCCCACGCCCTCGACGTCGAGCGTGACGAACGGATCGTCGGACAGGATGCCCTTCTCGACGTACTCGGGCAGGAAGCGCCCCGAGTCGTCGCGCGAGAGCGCCATCGTCATCTGCGTCAGGTCGTTGGTGCCGAACGAGAAGAAGTCCGCCACGCTGGCGATCCGGCCGGCGTTGAGCGCCGCGCGCGGAACCTCGATCATCGTGCCGACGGTGTACCTGACGCGGCGGCCGCACTCCTTCATGACGGAGCGGGCGGTGGTGTCGATCAGCTCGCGAAGCGTCTGGAACTCGCGCACGCCTCCGACACCCTCGGAAGCGGTCTCGCAGGCCGCCTCGATGATGGCGCGCGTCTGCACGCGGTAGATCTCGGGATAGGTGATTCCCAGCCGGCAGCCGCGATGCCCGAGCATCGGGTTGACCTCGCGCAGGTCGTGGACCTTGCGGCGCAGCTCGTCGAGCGGCATCCCCAGGTCCGACGACAGCGGCTTCAGCTGCTTCGCCTCTTCGTCGCGGCGCGGAAGGAACTCGTGAAGCGGCGGGTCGAGCAGGCGGATGGTGACGGGCAGCCCCGACATGGCGCGAAAGATGCCGGCGAAGTCGTCTCGCTGCATCGGCAGGATCTCTTCGAGCGCTTCCACCCGCTCGGCGACCGTCTCGGCCAGGATCATGCGCCGAAAGGCGAGCAGCCGCTCCGTCTGGAAGAACATGTGCTCGGTGCGGCAGAGCCCGATGCCCTCGGCCCCGAACTCGCGCGCGAGCTCGGCGTCGGCCGGCGTGTCGGCGTTGGTGCGCACTTTCAGGCGCCGCACGCGGTCCGCCCAGCCCATCAGCGTCTTGAACTCCTTGCCGGGCTCCGCTTCCACCGTCGGAACGGACCCCTTGAAGACGTAGCCGGTCGAGCCGTCGATC
>JAFDDB010000197.1 GCA_019311115.1 Deltaproteobacteria bacterium | reverse complement strand
ATGAGCGAGTGGCGGGAGGAGTTCGCCAGGAAGCTCGAGCGGCGCTGACCCGGCGCTAGTTCGCCCGCAGGGCGAGCGCACCGAGCACGTCGGCATAGTCGTCGGTCCAGACTGGCTGCATGACCGACGTCGCCTCGGCCGGCGCGAAACCGCTCGCCGCTGGTCGGATTCCGTCGTGATCCAGCGACGCGGCATTCCGCGATAGCAGCATCCAGCTTGCGCGCGCCGCGCCGCGCAGGGCGTCGTCGGGGCTGTCGATCCGGAGCGCAGCCATGCCGAGGTGTCGCGCCAGGGCCCGCACGGGCGGCTCCAGGTCGAGGTGCGCGCTGGTGATGTGCACGGCCAGGATGCCGTCGTGCCTCAGGTGGCGATCGTAGATCTCGAACGCCTCCCGCGTCAGCAGGTGTACCGGGATCGCATCGCTGCTGAAGGCGTCGAGAAAGATCAGGTCGAACTCCTGCGGCCGCTCGCGCTCGAGCGAGACGCGGGCATCGCCGACGACGACCTCGATCTCGGCGGGGGAGTCCGAGAGGTGTGCGAAGTGCGACCGGGCCAGCCGCACGACCTCGCGGTCGATTTCGTAGAAGCGGAACCGGTCGCCCGGCCGGCCGTAGGCGGCGAGCGTGCCGATCCCGAGGCCGACCGCGCCGATGCGGCGAGGCCGCTGCGGGTCGTGATGGCGGAACGCGAGCCCCGCTCCGCTCTCGACACCGTAGTAGAGCGTCGGCCAGCGCCTGCGAGCGCCCACGCGCCACTGCAGGCCGTGCGCGGTGCGACCGTGGTGGAGCGCCGAGACTTCTTGGGCGGTGCCCTGCCCGTGCCGGCTCACGCGCATCGCCCCGTGGAAGCTCCGCGCGGTCGCGATGACGTCGCGCCCCGAGCGGTGGACGTCGAAGCCCAGTCCGGCAGCAAGGACCAGACCCCCGAGCCCGGCCGCGGCCCAGGCGAAGCGCCGACGCCGCGATCGCCGGGTCGGCGGACCGTCGAGCGCGACCGCTGCGACGGCGAGAGCGCAGCACAGAACGAGCCCGATGTGCAGCTCGAGGAAGAGGTCGAGCGCCCACGGCGCGACGAGCGCCGCGAACACTCCGCCGAGTGCGCCGCCGACGGCGATCGCCAGGTAGTACCCGGTCAGGGCGTCGGGATGCGGCTTCAGCCGCGCCAGCTCCCCGTGGCATACGGTGCAGCAGATCAGCAGGATGACGGACCAGCCTGCAACCTGCAGCCCGATCGGCGCGTGACCGGCGACGTACAGGAGCCAGAGCGCTCCGGCCATCGCGGGTGCGAGGGCCCCCAGGAAGACCGGCCTCCGATACCACCGGTCGCTCTCGAACACGAGGACGAACGAGAAGAGATAGAGCCCGAGCGGGACGATCCAGAGGAACGGGATGGCGGCGACGTCCTGTGAGATCTGGTGCGTGACGGCGAGCATCAGGAGCGACGCGGTAGCCGGAAGAAGCAGCCACAGCATCCGCGGCGTCCACCCGATCCGCTCGCGCGCCGGCCGGATGCCCGCGACGAGTGCTCCTGACTCGGGGCGCGCCCGTCGCCATGTCCCCAGGGCACACACGGCGCTCGCCAACGCGAACAGCGCGAAGCTCCACGACCAGAACGCACTGCGCGCGTGGCGCGTGAGCATCGGCTCGAACACGAACGGATAGCTCAGCAGCGCGAGCAGCGAGGCCGCGTTCCCGAGCGCGTACAGCCGGTACGGAGCCACGCCGGGCTGCGCGCGATGAATCCAGGCCTGTAGCAGTGGCGAGGTCGAGGCCAACAGGAGGAAGGGCAGGCCGACGTTGGCGCCGAGAAGGAGCAGGATCTGCCACGCCGGGTCCGTGGCCCCGTCGGGCTTCCAGCCCGGCGACGGCGCGATCGGCAGCAGGACGATGGCGCCTGCCAGCAGGGCCACGTGAAGGCCCGCCTGCGTGCGCGGCGCCAGCCAAGTGATGCTGCAGTGTGCGTAGGCATAGCCGGCCACGAGCACGACCTGGAAGAACAGCATCGCCGTCGTCCACACGGCTCCGGAGCCGCCGAACCACGGCAGGATGTATCCCGCGATCATCGGCTGCACCTGGAAGACCAGGAACGCCGCGAGGAAGATCGTGGAAGCCGAGAGCGCGAGCCGCATCTTCGCCTCGACCGGCCGGAAGGGAAGCTGCCGGTCGCTGAAGCTCTTCGGCGGTGCAGCGAAGTCGCTTGAGACCGCGCCGTCCGGGAGTATCCTCGCCATGCGTGATCGAACGCGCCACGCGCGACCAAGGGAGACGGATGTGGAGGAGAGCTGGGAGACGCGGACGCTGCACGCCAACGGGCTGACGTTCTCGGCCCTCGAGCAAGGGGCGGGTCCGGTCGTGCTCTGCCTGCACGGCTTTCCGGACCACGCGCGCTCGTTCCGGTTCCAGCTTCCGGCCCTGGCGAAGGCGGGCTTCCGCGCGATCGCACCGACGCTGCGCGGCTACGAGCCCTCGTCCCAGCCACAGGACGGGGACTACCACGTCGTGCGCATGGCGGAGGACGTGGTGGGCTGGCTCGACGACCTGGGCGAGAAGCAGGTCCACCTGGTGGGCCACGACTGGGGAGCCGTCATCGCCTACGCGGCCTGTGCGCTGGCGCCGGAACGTTTCCGCTCGCTCACCACGCTGGCGATCCCCAACCCCGGCCGCCTCGCCCAGGGAATTCGCAAGTACCCCGGACAGCTTCGCAACTCCTGGTACATGTTCTTCTTCCAGCTTCGCGGCATCGCCGACCGGGCGGTCGAGGCCCGCGACTGGGCGCTGATCGACAAGCTCTGGCGCGACTGGTCGCCCGGTTGGAAGCTGCCCGACGACGAGATGGCCTCGGTCAAGCGCGCGCTGGCGCAGCCGGGAGTCAAGCGCGCGGCCCTCGCCTACTACCGGGCCGCGTTCAGCCCACGCTCCGAGAGCGCGAAGCAGACGCAGAAGCTCGCCGCGTCGAAGATCGCGGTCCCGACGCTGGCGGTGACCGGCGCCCGCGACGGCTGCATGGACACGCGCATCCACGACGTCGCGATGGTCGACGAGGACTTCCCCGCGGGAGTGGAGGTCGTGCGCATGGACAACGCGGGCCACTTCATGCACCAGGAGGATCCCGACGGGTTCAACCGGATCCTGCTCGGCTGGCTCGAGCGGCACGCTCCGGCCGCGCGAACCGCGGACGGGGAGTAGACTGGATCCGGCAGCCTCAGGGGGACCACGCATGGCCGATATCAGCGTCCGCAAGATCCGCTTCACCTTCGAGGAGCCGTTGGACTTCGACGTCTCCGACGAGATGCTCGGCTCGATCATCCCGATGCTCGGGCTCTCGATGACCATGCCGCACCTCGAGCCCTACCTGATCCGCACCATGCGCGTCGCGATCCCGCAGATCACGGATCCGCAGCTGGCCGAGGACGCGCGCCGCTTCTCCCAGCAAGAGGGCCACCACTACCGGAACCACGCCAAGCTCAACGAGCAGATCTGCGCCAGCTTCGAGCCGGCGACGGCCGACGAGCTACGCGCGATCGAGCAGGCGATGGAAGACGACTACCAGCGCTTCACCAAGCAGAAGCCGCTGCGCTTCAACGTCGCCTACGCAGAGGGCTTCGAGGCGATGACCTGCTCGAGCGCGCTCGCGATGGCCGAGGCGGGGAACTTCGACGAGGGAGCGGAGCTCCCGGGCGGCGAGATCTGGGCCTGGCACATGGCCGAAGAGATCGAGCACCGCACCGTCGCGTTCGGCGTCTTCGACCACCTGGTCGGCAGCTACCTGTACCGCATCGCGTGGGGAACCTGGGCGCAGTGGCACTACCTGTCCTACATCCGCCGCTTCTCGCTGTGCATGGCCAAGGGCCTGGGGCGCAAGCTGACGGCGCCGTCCACCCCGATGAACCGCGCCATGCTGCGCCGCTACCTGCGGACATGGAGCCCCCGCTACGACCCCGCCAAGATCGAGATGCCCGCCGGCGTGGACGCGCTGCTGGCGCGCTACTCGGCGATGGCCGAGCACTCGTAGCCGCGCGAGCCCCTACTCGTAGTCGAATTCGGGGTCGTCGAGGTCGATGGCGGGGATCTGCTTCCGCTCCGCCCAGTAGTCCTGGGTGTGCTGCCACTCGGGCTTGTCGCCGCGCTTCGGCAGCAGGTCCATGCTCCGCATCAGGTAGTTCGGATTGAAGTTCTCCGGGTCCATCCAGGGGAGCAGCGGCATGTCCGCGTCTTCGGGCCGGAGGACGGGCGTGACCTTCTTCACGCCCTTCTCCTGCATGTGATTCAGGAGACGGCACACGAAGTCCCCGAGCAGGTCTACGCGCAGCGTCCAGCTGGCCCGGAAGTAGCCGAAGATCCAGAGCATGTTGGGCACGCCCGTGAACATCATGCCGCGGTAGGTGACCGTTTCGGCGAAGTCTACGGGCTTGCCGTCGATGGCGAAGTCGATGTCGCCGAGAACGCTCAGGTTGAACCCGGTGGCCGTGATGACGATGTCGGCCTCGAGCACCTGGCCGGACTGGAGCCGCACGCCCTTCTCGGTGAACCGGTCGATCTGGTCGGTGACGATGGACGCCTTGCCCGAGGCGAGCCCCTGGAAGAGGTCGCCGTCGGGAACGAAGGCGATGCGCTGCTGCCAGGGCCGGTACTTCGGGGTGAAGTGGGTGGCGATGTCGAAGTCGTCCCCCAGAAAGGTGCGGACCCCTTCGAGCAGCTCCTGCTTGACGACCTCGGGCTCTTCGACGGCCCGCCGCGTGAACTCGGCCTGGTCGTACAGGACCCTCCGGCGCACGATCTCGTGGATCCAGGTCTCGTCGATCTCGAGCTCGCGCAGCTGGTCCGCGAGCTCGTTCTCGTTCCGGCCCGGGATGAAGTAGGTCGGAGAGCGCTGAAGCACCGTGACGTGGTTGCAGTCAGCGGCGATCGCCGGCACCAGCGTCGCCGTCGTGGCCCCGGAGCCGATCACCAGGACGTTCTTGTCCTTGTAGTCCAGGTCCTCCGGCCAGGTCTGTGGATGGACGACCTGGCCCGTGAACTCGTCCATCCCCTCCCACTCGGGCGTGTAGCCCTCGGAGTGCCGGTAGTAGCCCTGACACATCCAGAGGAAGTTGGCGGTGAACCGCACCGGCTCGCCCGTATCCGTCCGGGTCCCGTCGAGGGTCCAGAGCTTGTCGTCATTGGACCAACTCGCCGAGGCGATCTTGTGGCCGTAGCGGATGTACTGGGCGAGATCGTTCTCGTCGATGACCTCACCCATGTAGGTGAGGATCTCTTCGGCCGTGGCGATCGGCGGGCCGGTCCAGGGCTTGAAGCGGTAACCGAACGTGTACAGGTCGCTGTCCGAGCGGATGCCCGGATAGCGGTGCATCAGCCAGGTCCCACCGAAGCTCTCGAGCCCCTCGAGGACGACGAAGGT
>JAFDDB010000196.1 GCA_019311115.1 Deltaproteobacteria bacterium | reverse complement strand
GCACGAGTTCCAGGAGATCGGGATCGTCATCGACGACCAGGATCCGCTGCGCCAACTTCTCGTCTCTCCTCGTCTCGTGCATGTCGACTCGTCGGATTCGACAGGCGAGGTCAGGCGGGCGTGTCGAGCTTTCCCGCGTGCTTCACGTTCCGGGCCTCGGCGACGAGGATCACGTCCTCGGCGATGTTCGTCGCGTGGTCGGCGACCCGCTCCAGGCTCTCGGCGATCAGAATCACGTCGACCGACTGGGCCGCGTGCGAAGGGTTCGCCTCGATGCGCGCGATCTGGTCCCGCACGATCTGGTCCTGCAGGGCGTCGACCTGGTCGTCGCCTTCGATGACCTGCTGCGCGGCGCTCGCGTCGTGGTCGCGGAACGCGTCGAGCGCGCGCCGCAGGAGTTGGCGTGCGGCCTCCTCGAGCGGTTCCAGGCGAGCGGCCTCGGAGGTGTCGGGGCGCTCCGCCAGGCGCCGGGCCGAGCACGCGATGTTGCGGGCCAGGTCGCCGATGCGCTCGAGGTCGGTGGCCATGGTCTTGATCGCGAAGACGGTGCGCAGATCCTCCGCGACGGGAGCCCGCAGCGCGAGGGCGCGGAGGACGCCCTCGTCGACGTCGATGTCGAGACGGTCGATCTCCAAGTCGTCCGCGTTCACCTCGGCCGCGAGCCTCGCGTCGCGCTCGCGGACGGACCGCGCGGCCTTGTCGAGGATCGCCTCGGCGAGCGCGCCCATTCTCAGGATCGTGGTCCTGAGCTCGGAGTAGACGGGCTCGTGGGTCGACTGCGCCAGGGGAACTCCCCGATGGGTTGAGGCCGCCATGGTAGCGCCCGTTCCCGGAGGCGTGTGACGCAGCGGTGACGCCGAGGTGGCGATTCCGCGAATCCACGAGGGGATCCTTGTCACCGAATCGTCATGCAGGCGACCCGTTCGTGCCACGCGACGCGGCGATCTTGCCCCCCAACCAAAGGGGGAAGCAAGAGCATGAGCCGCCGACTCGCACCGCTGGCCTATCTCCTCTCACTCGTGGTGGGCCAGCCCGCCCTGGCCGCCGTCAGCGTAGATGAGGACATCCCGGAGTACGCGCTCTCCACGGGAGTCTCGGGAACCCTCAGCTCCGTGGGCTCGGATACGCTGAACAACCTGATGACGCTGTGGGCCGAGGGCTACCAACACCTGTACCCGAGCGTTCGCGTGCAGGTCGAGGGCAAGGGCTCCTCGACCGCACCGCCCGCGCTGATCGAGGGCACGGCACAGATCGGACCGATGAGCCGCGCCATGAAGGCGACCGAGGTCGACGCCTTCGAGGACCGCTTCGGCTACCCGCCGACCCGGTTCCGGGTGGCGGTCGATGCGCTCGCGGTCTACGTCCACCGCGACAACCCGCTCGAGCGCCTGACGCTCCGGCAGGTGGACGCGATCTTCTCCAAGACCCGGCGCTGCGGAGAGGCCGACAGCATCGACACCTGGGGGCAGGCGGGACTGGATGGCGCGTTCACGAAGCGCCTGATCCGGCTCTACGGCCGCAACTCCGCGTCGGGCACCTACGGCTACTTCAAGAAGGTGGCGCTCTGCAAGGGTGACTACCGCGACACCACCAAGGAGCAGCCGGGATCGGCCTCGGTCGTGCAGGGAGTGAGCAAGGATCTGTACGCCATCGGCTACAGCGGAATCGGCTACAGGACCTCCGGCGTGCGCACGCTCTCCCTGGCGAAGAGAGAAGGGGAGGCCTGGGCGTCCACCGAGCCCGACGACGTCTACTCGGGCGCCTACCCGCTCGCCCGCTACCTGTACCTGTACGTGAACAAGCCGCCGGGCAGGAAGCTCGACGCGCTGAGGCAACAGTTCCTGCGCTTCGTGCTCTCCCGCGAAGGACAGCAGATCGTCGTCAAGGACGGCTACCTGCCGCTGCCGGCGGCGATCGTGAGCGAGGAGCGCTCGAAGCTGGACTGACGATGGCCGCACCCGTCACCTCACCAGGAGGCCCCTCCCGGTCGTCTGGGCCCGCGTCGCGGGACGCCGCGCGATCCGACCGGACCGCGCGGCGTCGGCTCGTCGCCGACCGGATCGCCACGCTGGCGGTGCGCGCTGGCGGCCTCGCCGTGGTGCTGAGCCTGGCGGGGATCATCGTCTTCCTCGTGGCCGAGATCCTGCCGCTGTTCGTGCCGGGTCGGGTCGTGCCTGACGCACGGATCGAGGCCAGGGCGCGGACCGAAGCCAGGGCGCGGATCGACGCTATCGGTTCCATGACGGCGGTCGTCGTCGACCCGCGCCGCACGCACGTCGCCACGCTTCGCGAAGACGGGACCCTGCGCGTGCTCGACTGGACGAACGGGAGCACCGTGCTCGAACGCGAACTGCTCGCCGGCGGCGCGGCGCTCGTCGCACCACTGGCTGGATCCCCGGGCGTCGCGGGCATCGCGGCCGACGGCCGCGCGGTGATCGCCGGGATCGACTGGCGCGTGTCGTACCCGGACGGGATCGCCGAGGTGACACCCGCCGTCGCCTCCGTGATGGCGCTCGAGGTCGAGACGCGCGGTGCCGCGCCGCGCGCGCTGTCGGCCCGCCTCGACCCGGGCGGCGCGACGCTGGTCGTGGCGCTCGACGACGGCTCGCTCAGCCTGGTGCAGGTCGCCGTAGACGTGAACGACTTCACCGGCGAACGCGAAGAGACCGTCTCGGCCACGCGCATCTCGACGCCCGCACCGCTCGATCACCTGGCCCTCGCGCCCGAGGATGCCGAGGTCTTCGCCAGCGCGTCCGACGGCCGGATCTTCTGGTGGGAGGTCGAGGACGGGACACCGGTCGGCATGCGGCAGGCGCGTTCCGAAGCTCCGGTCACCGCTCTCGAGCCGCTGATCGGCGGCCGCGCGCTGTTGGCCGGTCGCAGCGACGGGGTGGTCGACGTCTGGTTCGCACTGAGCCGGGGCCGCGCGGGCCGCGAGCTGGTCCACGTGCGCCGGTTCGACGGTCCCGGCGGGGCCATCGGCCACCTCGCCGGTTCACCGCGCGGGCGCAGCTTCCTGGCCGCCGGCGCGGGCGGGTCGCTGGGCCTGTACCACTCGACGGCGCACCGCGAGCTGTGGACCGGCCATACCGGGAGTGCGATCTCGGCGCTGGCCTGGGCGCCCAAGGCGAACGCTGCGGCAATCGCTTCCGCGCGCGGACTCGAGCGTCTGCGTGTCGACGCGCCGCATCCGGAGGCGGGGCTCGCGAGCTACTTCTCCCGCGTCTGGTACGAGGGCCATCCGGAGCCCGAGTTCATCTGGCAGTCGACCGGCGGCAGCGACGAGTTCGAGCCCAAGCTGAGCCTGGTCCCGCTCGTGACGGGAACCCTCAAGGGCACCATCTACGCCATGCTGCTGGCGATCCCACTCGGTGTGCTGGGCGCCCTCTACACGTCCCAGTTCATGGCGCCGTCGCTGCAGCGCGTGGTCAAGCCGACGGTCGAGCTGATGGCCTCGCTGCCGAGCGTCGTGCTCGGCTTCCTGGCGGGGCTCTGGCTCGCGCCCCGGCTCGAGGCCGTCCTGCCCGGAATGTTGCTGCTGCTGCCGTCGCTGCCCGTGGCCGTGCTGTTGGCGGGCGCCGCGTGGCGCGCGCTGCCGGCTCGCTGGACCCTGCGCTTCCAGGGCGGGGAAATCCTGTTCCAGGCGGTGGCGATCAGCGGCGTGGTCTGGCTCTGCGTGCGGGCCAGCCCCGCGATCGAGGCGGCGCTGTTCGGCGGCAGCTTCGCCACCTGGCTGCACGCCACGACCGGGCTCGAGTACGACCAGCGCAACGCCATCGTGGCCGGGATCGCCATGGGCTTCGCCGTGATCCCGATCATCTTCGCGATCTCGGAGGACGCGGTCTCGAACGTGCCGCGGTCGCTCAGCGCCGCGTCGCTAGCACTCGGCGCCACCCCCTGGCAGACGATGGTGCGGGTCGTGCTGCCCGCCGCCAGCCCGGGGATCTTCGCCGCGGTCATGATCGGGTTCGGGCGCGCGATCGGCGAGACCATGATCGTGCTGATGGCCACGGGAAACACGCCGCTGCTCGACTGGAGCCCCTTCAACGGCTTCCGCACGTTGTCCGCGAACATCGCCGTCGAGATTCCCGAAGCGCCGCACGGCGGCACGCTCTACCGTACGCTGTTCGTGTCGGCGACGCTGCTCTTCGCGCTCACCTTCGCGATCAACGGTGCGGCCGAACTCGTGCGCGAGCGGCTCCGGCGCCGCTTCAGCGGAGCCTGACCCGGTGACGGGGCGCGACCGTGTCGGTCTGTGGATGACGTGGCTCACGGGCGGCGCATTGGCGGTCGACCTGCTGCTCGTGGTGGGGCTGATCGCGCTGGTCGCGGGCCGCGGGTTCGGTCACTTCTGGCAGGGTCCGTTGCTGCAGGTCGAGCTCGAGGACGGGAGCCTGCGGATGGGGGAGCTGCGCGGCCGCGAGAGCTCGGCCACGGGCGAGGACCGGATGCGGCTGCAGATCGGAAACCGCGAGCTCACGGGGCTCGACTTCGTCTGGATCGCCGAAGCGCAGGTCCGCGAGATCTCCGAGCCGCGCGACGCCGTCCTGCTGGAGCGCCGGGAGTGGGGACGGTTCTACGGCTTCGCGGTAGCGCTCCACGCTGCGGGCTCTACGGTCGAGGGACGTGAGCGCGTCTGGCGCGATCTGCCCGCCGCCCGCGCGCGTACGGCGGAGATGCAGCGAGAGGTCACGCAGCTGCGCAACTCACGGCTGGCCGACGTCGATCGCCGCATCGAGGCGCTGCGCCGGGAGCGCCGCGCGTACGAGCGGGCGGGCGAGGTGGAGCCAGCGGCGCTCGGTCCGGAACTCGGATCGCTCGAGCGTCGCTCGAGCGCCTTGGCGGCGACGTTGCGCGAGCGCGAGACGGCGCTCCTGGCCGACCGGCTGGTGCTCGAGGCGGTCGACGGCGCGCGCGTCGAGATCCCGGTCGCGCACGTGGTGCGCGCGCTGCGCCCGAACGCACAGGGCCTCTGGGCCCGGACCGGCCTGTACCTGTCGCGCCTGGGCGAGTTTCTGTGGGACGACCCGCGGGAGTCGAACACCGAAGGAGGAGTGTTTCCGGCCATCTTCGGGACTCTCCTGATGGTCTTCATTACCAGCGCAGCAGTCGGGCCGTTCGGCGTGCTCGCCGCCGTCTACCTGCGTGAGTACGCGAAGTCCGGCCTGGCGGTGCGGATCGTGCGCGTCGCGGTGCACAGCCTGGCGGGGGTGCCGTCGATCGTCTTCGGCGTCTTCGGACTCGGCTTCTTCGTCTACGGGGTCGGCGGCGCCCTCGACTCGCTGTTCTTCGAGGATCGGCTGCCCGCTCCCACCTTCGGGACGGGAGGAATCCTGTGGGCGAGTCTGACGCTCGCGCTGCTCACCGTGCCCGTCGTCATCGTCTCGACCGAGGAAGGTCTCGCCGCGGTCC
>JAFDDB010000195.1 GCA_019311115.1 Deltaproteobacteria bacterium | reverse complement strand
GGCATCTGGATGCAGAAGCCGTTCCTCGAGTACACGCGGTCGGACTGGGACGACACGCTCGGCACCAACCTGACGGCGGTGTTCGACGTGACCCGGGCCCTGCTCCCGATGCTGTTGGAGTCGCCGTCCGGGCGCGTCGTCAACATCGCGGCGATCGACGGGCAGGTCGGCTTCCCCGGCCTGGTCGCGCAGTGCGCGTCGAAGGCCGGGCTGATCGGCTTTACCCGCGCACTCGCCAAGGAACTGTGGGATCGGCCGGTCACCGTGAACGCGATCTGCCCCGCCGAGGTGGACAAGCAGGTCGCGTACGCCGCGACGCCGGCGCGCCCGCCGGCACCCGAGCGCGCGCTGCCCTGGGACGTCGCACGCGCGGCGGTGTACCTGGCGTCCGGCGAGGCGGTCCGCGTGAACGGCACCTGCCTCGACGTACACGGCGTGGGGTTCCTTGCGGGCTAGGACGCTCGCCAGCTTCGGCTCCTGGGCGCTGGCGCTCGCCATGCTCGCGCTGCTGGTCTACCGCGCCGATCGCGGCGCCCTGTGGGCCGCGCTGCAGTCGGCGGAGCTCGTCCGCTACGGGATCGCTTCGGCGGTCTTCGTCGGCGTGTGGCTCGCCTTCGACGCGTACATCCTGGGATGGCTCTTCGGACGGCTCGGCGCGGCGATCCCGTGGCACGAGATGGTGCGTCTGCGCGGAGCGACCTACCTGCTGCTGGCCCTGTCGCTGCACGTCGCGAACGCCGCGATGATCGGCCTGGTGCAGCAGCGGTCGGGCGTCTCGCTCGCGCGGGCGGCGGCCTCGATGCTCGTGATGTACGCGGGCGACCTGACCGCCCTCTGTGGCGTATCGCTGCTGGCCTCGCTCGGCGTGTCGTCGCCGCTGGTGAGCGCGCTGCGTCCTGTCCTTGCAGGGCTCACCCTGGGTCTGCTGGGGCTGTTCGCGGTCGGGCTGATCATGCGCCGGCGCCTCGCGGGCCGGCCCTTCTTCGGTGTCGTCGCGGATCTCGGCGCGCTCGACGTGGCGGCGCTGATCGGATTGCGCGCAGCGTTCTACGGCACCTTCGTCGCCTTCGCCTGGGTGACCCTCCCCGCGCTGCAGATCGACCTGCCGCTCCACGAGATCGCCGCGCGCATGCCCGTCGTCATGGGCATCGGCGCGCTGCCGATCACCCCGGCCGGACTCGGAACGACACAGGCCGCCATGCTCGCGCTGTTCGGTGAACTCGCCGACCCGTCGCACGTGCTGGCCTACGCGCTGCTCTACGGGCTGACGCTGGTCGGGCTCCGCATCCCGATCGGCGCGGTACTCGCTCCGGGCATGCTCGGCCGCTCGCGAGCGGAGTCCCGCCCGAAGCCGCGTCGGGAGACGCGCGGAGAGGCCACGCAGTGAACGCTCGCGGACTGATCGCGGCGGTGCTGGGCCTGCTCGCCTGCTCGGTGCCGGTCCCGTTCGCGGAAGACCTGTTCTTCACGACCGACCGGCCTCAGCTTCCCGAGGCGGCCGACTGTCGGCGCTGTCACGGTGCCGTCTACGAGGAGTGGGCCGGGTCCCTCCACGCTACCGCTTGGACCTCGGAGACGTTCGCCGCGGTCACCGGCGACCACGCCGCCGGCGACTGCCTGGGCTGCCACGCCCCGGCTCCCCTGGGCTCCGACGGCGAGGTACGCCTGCGCGACGACCACCGCGACGAGGGCGTCACGTGCATCAGCTGTCACCTGAGCGAGGTGCCCAGCGGCGATCGCCTGACGATGCGGGGTCCGCACGAACCGACCTCGCCGGTCGAGGTGCACGCCATCACGCGCGACACCCTCTTCCTGCGCGCGGAGCTGTGCGGAGGATGTCACGAGGGCGTGCTCGAGCAGTGGCGGGACAGCCCGGAGCCCGACGACGGCTCGCCGCGCGCGACCTGCCAGGAGTGCCACATGCCGGCGGTGCGGCGCACCATGGAGACCTACGACCCCGAGAAGCCCTACTCCGCGCTGCTCGTGGCTCTGGGCGATCCGGTCGACGGACGGCGCCACCGCTTCGAGGTCCCGCCGGACCCCTGGGAAGACATCGACGTCGAGACGCGCGCGGTCGCGGGCAGCCTGCGTGTCCGCGTCGCCAACCGCCTGCCCCACGCGATCCCGACCGGACGCTTCGGCGTGCGCGTGGCCCGCATCCGCGTGACCTGGCCCGGAGGCGAACGGGAGCGACTGCTGCGCGCCGACCTGGACGAGGCCGTGCCCGCTGGGCAGAGCCGCGTCTACGAGTTCGACGGCGTGCCTGCGACGGCAGCCGCCGTCCTGGAACGCCGGGTCCCGAAGACCGGACGTTTTGAACGGCTCGCTCCCGCGCCCACGCCCACGCCCACGCCCGGGAACGAGACCGGGCGCGACGGGGAGGACGCCCGGTGAACGCGCCGAAGCAGGCCACGCGGATTGAGCGCTTCTGCAAGACGACGCGCTGGTTCCACTGGACCTTCGCGCTCTCGTTCCTCGGGCTGGCCGGAACCGGGGCTGCGCTCACGCTGCGCGAGGCCTTCGGGATCGGACCCGAAGCGGCCGACGCACTGGCCGAGGCGCACGAGGTGCTCGCCATCGTGCTCCTCACCGCTCCCTGGCTGGTGGGCGCATCGGGCGACACGCGTCGCTGGCTCGTGGACCTGGCCGAGATCGCGCGGTTCGATCGGCTCGACCTGGAGTGGCTCCGGATCAAGGCGACCCCCTGGCGATCCCGCGACCTTCCGCCCCAGCACAAGCTCAACGCGGGCCAGAAGCTGAACGCGCTGGCGATCCTCGCGCTGTCCGTCGTGCTGACGGCCAGCGGCGTGCACCTGTGGCGCGAGCCCGCGGCGTTCGTCGCGCTCGCACTGCACCTCGCCGCATTCGTGGCGTGGCTCCCCGCGTTCGGTGTGCACCTGTTCATGGTGTTCGTCTACCCGCCCACCCGCCCGGCGCTCCGCGGCATGTTGCGGGGCAGCGTGTCGCGCGAGTGGGCGCGGCAGCATCACCAGTCCTGGGTCGAGTCCGAGGAGTCGCGGTGAGCTCCGACGACCCCAGGACGAGGCTCTACGCGCTCGGCGGACTCGCGTTGGCGCTGGCCGTGTCGGTGTCTCTGCTCCTCGCCTGGCTGGCCGACGCGGACCGCGACCGGGTCGAAACGGCGGACGCGAACGGCGCGGAGTCCCGGGAGCCGCCGGCCCCGTCCACGCCATCGGCCTTGTTGGACCGCGTGGCCGGAGGAGCGCTGCGCCCCGGGCCGCTCGCCGAAGCGCACCGCGACCTGGAAGGGATGGGAAACTGCACGCAGTGTCACGGCCTGGGCAGCCAGACGCCGGACGCGCGCTGCCTGGCGTGCCACGGAGAGATCGCACAGCGTGCGGCCGAGCGACTTCCGCTGCACGGCACGTTCGAGGGCACGTGCGCGAGCTGCCACCCGGATCACCTGGGCCTGGAGTCCGAGCTGATCTCGCTGGACGCCGATGCGTTCCAGCACACGCAGACCCGCTACCCGCTGCACGGGGCGCACCTGCAGGCCGAGTGTCAGGACTGCCACCGCGTGCGTTCGCGCGAGTTCGCCGACGCGCGCTTCCGCTACCAGGGCGTACCGTTCGCCGGCTGCGCGAGCTGTCACTCGGAGCCGCACGGTCGAGCGACGGGAGATCCACCGGGCACCGGCATCATTCCGATCTCGCTCGACGGCCCCGCGGTGCCCGCCGAGCGAAACGCGGAGTTCCCGCTGCTGGGGCGCGATTGCGCGGGCTGCCATCAGGAGCAGTCCTTCCGCGCCGCGGGCCTGCGATCCGAAGGCTTTGACCACGACGACGACACGCTCTACGCGCTGCGCGGGGCACACACGGCCGTGGACTGCCGCGCCTGTCACACGCCGGAGCTGCGGGAAGAGGAGCGGGCCGATGGGCTCGCGCCCGGCCGCGCGGCCGCACCCGACTGCGGCACCTGCCACACCGACCCGCACCGGGCGGCGCTCGGCGGAGCGGAGCGCTGCTCCGACTGCCACGTGGAGACGGGCTGGACGCAGCACTTCGATCACGCGGTCCACACGCGGTTCGCCCTGGATCCCGTGCACGAGCGGATCGCCTGCGGCACCTGCCACCAGGACGATCGCTTCGCGGCCGAGGGCCGCGAGTGCAAGACGTGTCACGCGGACGCGGACGCCCTGCTGGCGGGCCGCTGGAACGGCCACAGCGGCCAGGCCGACTCTCACCAGTCCCTGGATTGCTTGGAGTGCCACGGCGAGACGCTCGAGTCGAACCGGACGCCGGCCCTCGCCGCGCGTTGCCAGTCGTGCCACGCCCCATCCTATGGATCGCTGCTCGTCACCTGGACCTCGCTGCTCGACCGCAGCGCCGCAGCCGCCGGGCGATCGGACGCGGCCTCACGGCTGCGGCGCAGCGGCGCGCACAACTTCGTACTGGCCCGGTCGCTGCTCGACTCGCTCGCGCACGACGACGGGGCCAAAGGAGAGACCGAATGACCCGGAAAGAGACTCCGCTCTTCGGCATCGAGCACGGCCACAGCGCCGCGGCGTGGATGGTGAACTGGTCACCCGACGCGCGGCGCCTGGCGTCGTCGTCCGAAGACGGCACGTGCATCCTCTGGGACGCCGCGTCGCTGCGTCCGGTCACGCGGCTCGAGGGACACCAGGACGGGGTCTGGTCGGTATGCTGGAGCCCGGACGGGCGCGCGCTCGTCACCGGGTCCAATGACGGCGTGGCGCGGACCTGGGACGCGGCGACCGGGCGTCCCCTGCACCGGCTCGGCGAGCCGGGCGCCGCGGTCTGGGCCACGGGCTTCACACCCGACGGCCGGCGGATCGCGACGGGGTCCGCCGACGGCAGCCTGCGCATCTGGGACGCGCGGACCGGGACCTGCCTCTGCTCCGTCCCCGGCCACCCCGATCTGATCAAGGACCTGCGCTTCTCCCCCGACGGACAGCGTGTCGCCACGAGCTGTGACGACAAGATCATCCGCGTGTTCGAGACGCGCGGCTGGACGCTCGAGGCAGAGCTCGCAGGCCACGAGCACAACGCGAACACGGTCGACTGGACCCCCGACGGCTGTCGGCTGGTCAGCTGCTCGCACGACCGGACCGTGCGGATCTGGGACGCGAAGACGGGCCAGCTGATCCGGAGCATCGCCGCCCACGACGACGACATCGACGCCGCAGCCGTGTCCCCCGACGGCGGCCGCATCGCCAGCTGCTCGCACGACCGCTCGGTGCGGCTCTGGGACCTGGAGTCGGGCGCCCCCTGCGGGCGGCTGACCGAGCACACCGACGAGGTGGAGTGGGTCTCGTGGTCTCCCGGCGGCGAGCGCCTGGCCACCGCCTCGCTGGACGGCAAGCTGCGCGTCTTCGACGCGCGCAGCCAGCGCGCGATCGGCCACTCGCCGGGGCGGGACCGGTCGATCGCACGCCTCGCGCT
>JAFDDB010000081.1 GCA_019311115.1 Deltaproteobacteria bacterium | reverse complement strand
CTTCCCGTCCACTCACTCGGAGAGAACATGTTACTGCACCTCGCAGGCCGGGAGGCCCCGCCGCCCAATCAGCCCTCTACCATCGCTTTCAGGGAGGTCCCTCAACTCCGCGGCCTGCCACCCCCTCGCGCGACAGGGCCGTTTCGGCCGCCCTACGGGCGGGCTGCGGCTCGGTTGACAAGGCGGCTGGAATCGAGCTAAATCCGCGTTGTTCCAAGGTGTTGGAACCTTTCCCGGCAACGTCAGCAGCGTCCGACCCCCCTTCTTCTTTCGACCGGGCCCTCTGGACCGCACGGAGGGATCTCGCTGACCGGCCAGTGGATCAGGGTCGGGCCGTGAACTCGTGTTCAGAGGCTCCAGGTGACCCACAGGCAGATGCAGACGCACGTAGAAGCGCCGCGAGCTTCGAAGCGCGCTCCGCACGGAGCCGTCGCATGATGGGCATCCGGCGGCTGTTCGGGCTCGGCCGGTCCCGACGGACCGTCCTTGCAGAGCAGAAGCCGGCGACGCAGAACGCCTGGAAGGTCGCGCCGCAAACCAGGACGATGGCGGAGGCCGCGAAGGCCTCAGGAGGACCGGGCAGATGGCGCGCATGAAGCGTGGAGTCGGTTACTGCGAGAACACCGAGTGCGAAGACTACGCCAAGGGCGTGTTCCTGCTGAACCACGGGGACACGTTCTACTGCCCGCGCTGCCGGCAGCTCGGCAAGGTCGAGAAGGAGCGCGGCTTCTACACCGGCAACTCGGAAATCTTCAAGGAGGTCCGGGTCGAGTACAACTTCGATCCCATCCACGGCGTCTACCGCGAGATCGCCATCGTCCGCGACGAGAGCCTCTGGGGACGGAACAACGTCTACACGCTGCAAAGCCCGCTGATCAAGACCGAGAAGCGCGCGCTCAAGGTGGCCGAGGCGATCCTCGCCAACCTCAACCGCTACCGCGGCCTGGTGTCGGGCGACGACATCCCGCGCACGACCGAGATCATCCTGAGCTTCGACGAGCCCTTCGACGAGTTCAGCCGACGGCTGACACAGCTGTCGAAGGAGTGGGAAGCCAGCGGCCTGCGGGAGATGTCCCGCTAGTCAGCTTGGAGCCGGCGGGCGAGCGGTCTGCACGGCCGCAGCGCCCGCCCGCACCTCCCATTCGGGCTAGGATCAGGCGGTCGTGAGGTTCCGCATCCTGTGTGTTCTCGCCTGGGTTCTGGCGGCGTGTGCTGGCGCCTCACAGCCGACCACGTTGGAGCCCGAGTGCGACGACCCCTGCAGCCCCGAGTGCTGGCCTGCCAGCCGCGAGCTATCGGGTGTCTTCGATGATTGACTTCTCTCGGCGACGCCCGCTGGGGACGCGCGCAGTTCCGCAGCAGGGTTCGGAATAGACGAGAGGTAGGCCCTGGGAAGGGGCCGTCGCGGTTGCCGCTCTGTGCAGGCCTCTGCATTGGCGCAGCACCAACCTCGCGCACTACTCAGGGTCCGCTTCGTTCTTGGGAGCCGAAGGTCGCCGGTTCACATCCGGCCGCCCCGACCAGGGAACGAGGCGGAGTCGCTGGTGATTCTGGCTCGGCCGCTCACCGACGCCGCTGCCTGAGGGGCTGTCGGGATCGCCGCAGGGCGCGCCGCTGCAGTTCTGACACCCAGTCCGGCGTGTCGCGGAGGTATTCTTCGATCATCGCGACCCGTCTGAAGTAGTACAGAGCGTTCAGTCCCTGAAAGAGCACAGTCCCCGCGATTACTGCCCGGTACGCCGTGAGGCTCAGCGACCGCACCAACTCCTCCGCGTCCTCGCCCAGGAGCTGTGTCGCCTGTGCCATCAGTTCGGCCATCTGCGGATCGGGGTGAGCCACGATCCGATAGAGGCTCCAAAGACAGTACGCGATGATGAGCCCCATGAAGCCGAGCTGGTTCTTCCAGAGAAGCCCGGGACCCGCCGGGTCGGTTCGGAGAATCCCGGCGCGGCCTTTGAATTCGTTGCGAGCCACGACGGCCATGCCCACACCGACGACTAGAGCGGTCAGGTCGAAGAGGCCGAACAGCAGTGTCACCGCCGCGAAGATGCCGACCGACCAGCCGTTGAAGGCAGCCACCTTCGCGGCTCCCGTGAACCCCCTCGCACGGTCGCCCGCCTGCTCGAGCGCCTTCTGTTGCTCCGGCGTGAGGGGAGGCGGGGCCGTCATCTTGAAGATGGAGCCGGGCCCTAGAACACGATCTTGTTGAGCGGGGTCTCTATGATGCCGCTGGCGCCGGCTTCGTGGAGGTCGGGGAGGAGTTCCCTGACCAGGGTCTCCTCGACCACGGTGCTGAGGGCGACCATCTTGCCGTCCGCGAGCGGCGAGACCGTCGGCGACGAGAGGGCCGGCAGGAGTTCGAGGACCTTCTGAAGCCGGGACTCCGTCACGTTCATGGCGAGCACGACCTTGCCCTCGGCTGCGATGGCACCGGTCAGGAGCAGGGCCATGCGCTCGAGCTTGCGCTTCTTCCAGGGATCCTTGGCCGCGGTGCGGTTCGCGATCAGGCGCGGCGTGCTCTCCATGAGCGTCTCGACGATGCGCAGGTTGTTCGCGCGCAGCGACGAGCCGGTCTCCGTCACGTCTACGATGGCGTCGGCGAGCAGCGGCGGCTTGACCTCGGTGGCGCCCCACGAGAACTCGACCTTGGCCTTGACGCCGTTCTTCCGCAGCCAGGCCTTGACCAGGCCGACGCCCTCGGTGGCGATGCGCTTGCCCTCCAGGTCCTGGACCTTGCGGATCTTCGAGTCCTCCGGCACCGCCAGCACCCAGCGCACCGGGCGGAACGACTGCTTGCTGAACTTGAGGTCGGCAAGCTCGACCACCTTGGCGCGGTTCTCGAGGATCCAGTCCTTGCCAGTGATGCCGGCGTCCAGGACGCCCTCTTCCACGTAGCGCGCCATCTCCTGCGCCCGGATCAGCACGCACTCCAGGTCCGGGTCGTCGATGGTCGGGAAGAGCGAGCGGTCGGGAAACGTCATGCGGTAGCCCGCGCGCTGGAACAGCTGTCCCATCGAGTTCTGCAGCGAGCCCTTGGGGAACCCGAAGCGCAGGATCTTCTGCTTGCCGCTCGAGCGGCGCGAGCCCAGTGCCATGACCACCTCGTGACCGGCCGAAGGGCCGACCTTGTCGCCAGGAAGGGGCGGAGCTTATCGGGTTCGGAGCGAGCTGGCCAGACGCTCGGCGCGCTCGGCGAGCCGCCCGTGGTCGGGCCCGGGCGAGTAGAGCGCCTGCGCCGACCGGGGACTCCCCTCGACCACCAGGATGCGATCGTCGAGCAGCAGCCGGAGCGCGTTTCCGAGCGTGGTCGGGCAGACCGCCTCGGTGCAGTGCACCTCGCCGAGGAGCAACTGGTCTTCGAGCGCGCTCTGCGCCTGCTCGATCAGCTTGTCGCGCCGGACGGGGCTCTCGATCCCTCGCGCGGCCGCGAACAGCGCCCGGTAGGTCTCGAGCACGGGACGGATCTGCTGGCCGAAGAAGCCGAGCCAGGGGACGCCCTCGGCCGTAGGCCCGATCCGGCCCTCCGCGTCCTGCCGTACCCAGCCTCGCGCGCGCAGGTGGTCGAGCGCTGCCACGAGCCGCAGGCCGCGCTCGGGCGGCTCCGGCGGGAAGTACTCGATGCGCAGCAGGTCCAGCCAGCGCGAGGCGGCCTCGACCATGGCGTCGCGCGGCATCCCTTGCGGTGGCCTCTCATGCGACAGGCACAGGCCCACCACCGAGAACCAGACCAGTCCCGGCGTGAGCGTGGTGCGGTAGTAGGCCAGGCGCTCGCGCGTCGCGTCCGAGAAGGTGAGCAGGTCGCCCGTGGGCCGCTCGCGCCGCTCCACCAGTCCGGCCTGTAGCAGCAGGTCGGCCGCGTCCTCGGGCCTGCCCTGCTCCAGGCACCGCTCCAGGCTGTCGGAGCGCGCGAGTCCCAATGAATCGAGCGCACTCGCCACCTCGCAGACGCGCTCGCCGAACTCGGCGACGCGCACGCCCCGCGAAGCCCCGCCCAGCAGCGCGGCCGCCGACACCGAGGAGCGTCCCACCGTGACCAGCGAGTCGAGCCGCCGGCAGATCTCTTCGCCGAGCTGCTGCGTTCCCAACTTGGGAACCTCGGCCAGCGAGATGGGCTCGCCGAAGCGGACCGACACCGAGCCGAAGCGGCTTCGCAGCACCGTCCGCGCCCGGATCAGCTGAAGCAGGTTCTCGCCGCGCTTCTTGCTGCCGCGGCGCTCCTCGGTCATGGAGCCCTCTTCGACCAGCCTCTCGTACGTGAAGTTGATGGGGACCAGCGCCACGTCCTTGCGGACGCCGCGGCGGAACGCCTCGAGCACCATGTCGACCATGCCGAGTCGCGGCTCGAGCGTCTTGCCAGTCCGCGAGCGCGTGCCCTCGACGAAGAACTCGAGCGGGACGCCGTCCTTCAGCAGCAGCTGCACGTAGCTGCGAAAGACCGCCGAGTACAGGGGGTCGCCCTTGAAGGTGCGGCGCATGAAGAACCCGCCCGCGCGCCGGAAGATCGGCCCAAGCGGCCAGAAGCTCAGGTTGATGCCGGCCGCGACGAGTGGAGGCACGAGGTGCCGCTCGTAGAACAACCACGACAGGATCAGGTAGTCGAAGTGGCTCCGGTGGTTCGGGACCAGCACCAGCGGCCGGAGCTTGCCCTCCTCCACGATCCTGTCGAGGCCGTGCACCTCGATGCGCGCGAAGAGCTTCTTGAAGATCCAGGTCACCCCCACGTCGAGCACGGCCAGCATCGACGGACTCGGGTGCGCCGCGATCTCGCGCAGGATGCCCAGCACCTGCATCTCGGCGCGGGTCCGCGAGCCGCCCTTCTGCGCCGCGGCCTCCTCGACCTGCTTGCGCACCTCGGGGTCGGCCAGGACGGCCTCCTCGATCTGCGCGGCCGTGCGCAGCGCCGCCCCGATGACGGGCTTCTCCTCGCGCCGCAGGAAGATGAGCAGCGACCGGCGCACCAGCTTGAGCACGCGCGCCTCGCCCTCGTCGCGGTGCTCGTCGACGAACGCGCGCAGGTCGATCGGCGTGCCGACGCGGAGCGCCAGGTTCTCGTAGTTCCAGAGGAACGAGAGCACCTTGCTGGTCGAGCTCGGCCGCTCGGGCGCGCCGTAGAAGACGTTGAGGAAGCGCCGGCGCGTGCGCGTGCCCTTGCGCCAGAACAGCGCCAACGGCACCAGCGACACCGCCACCGGCGCGTCGAACGCAACGCCCACGGCTTCCTTCAGGGAGTCGAGCTCCTTCTGTGCCTCGGCCACGGCACGCTTGCGCCGCAGGATGCGCGCGCGGAGCCGGCTCGTGCGCAGGAACAGGAAGAGGCTGCCGCCCTCCTGCAGCATCTGCCGCGTCAGCTGCAGGTTGCGCTCGCGCACGCCAGCCCGCCCGCGCCGCAGCCGCAGCCAGAGCCGCCTGGCGCCGAGCCCGAGCGCCTTGTGCACCGGACGGTAGAGCGTGTAGCTGATGCCGTTCGCGAAGCCGGAGAGCCGGACCCCCGCGGCCAGGAAGAGCCAGTTGAACAGGAAGTAGTCGAGCCGCGATCCATAGCGCATGACGTAGACGACGGCGCCGCGCTCTTCGAGCTTCTTCAGCTGCTCGAGGTCGCCACGATCGAAGGCGAAGTCCCCGAAGAAGCGCCGCGCAAACGCGTGCGCCAGGAAACCGAAGCGCGGCGTCATGCAGGTGTACGGGTCGTGCAGGGGCTGACTCGCCCCCCCGGGCTCTGGCGTCGGTTCGGGCGTGGACCCGTCCGACTGCGCTTCGATCGCAGGCCTGCTCACCACCACAGGGAATTGTAGCCCCGCACAGCGTCGGCGCGAAGACATTCCGGACGGCGCCTTCGGGCGGCGGTGCGGGCGGCCTGCGGACGCAGTACGGCCCCTGCACGCACGCGTACAGGGGCCGCCTTTCGTGGCCTCTCTCGCCTCTAGCCGAACAGGCTGATCTGCTCGTCGGGCATGAAGACGTCGGCCTCGCCCGCGGCGATCGCCTCGGCCGTCAGGTCCGCCCCGGCCTTGATCCCCTTGGACGACACGACCTTCAGCTCCGCGACGCGCCCGCCGCCGGCGAACAGGAACTTGCCCGTCTTGTCGCCGGACAGGTCGCTGGCCATGTACAGCACCGCGGGGGACACGAGTCCGGGCGCCATCGCGTCCTTCATCTTCTCCATGCCCGGCAGGTCCTCGGTCATGCGCGTGACCGCCACCGGCACCAGGCCCCAGACGCGGATGTTGTACTTCTTGCCTTCGAGCGCCAGGCAGCGCGTGAACCCGGCGATGCCGGCCTTGGCCGCGCCGTAGTTGCACTGGCCGAAGTTGCCGAGCAGACCGGACGTCGAGCTGGTGTTGATGATGACGCCACCTTCACCGCGCTCCTTCAGGTGCGTGAACATCGGCCGGCTCGTGCAGTACGTGCCCTTCAGGTGCACCGCGATCACCGAGTCCCAGTCGGACTCCTCGGTCTTGCCGAGCGTCTTGTCGCGCAGGATCCCCGCGTTGTTGACGAGGATGTCGGCACGCCCGAAGGCGTCGACCGCCGTCTGGATGATCGCCGCACCGCCCTCGACCGTGGCGACCGAGTCGTACGAGGCCCTGGCTTCGCCGCCGCCCGCCTTGATCTCTTCGACGACGGCGTCCGCCATCGACGAGCCCTTGCCACCGCCAGCGCGGTCGCCGCCCAGGTCGTTCACGACGACCGAGGCGCCTTCCTTGGCGAAGAGCAGAGAGTGTTCGCGGCCGAGACCTCCGCCGGCACCGGTGACGATCGCAACTTTTCCATCCAACAGACCCATGAGAAATCCTCCTCGATCCCTCCGCGATCGCACGCGGTAGGGGGGCGGGATTTTCGAGTGGTCCGGCCCCTTGGCCGGACCCGCAGGAGCTAGTCCAGCACGACCAGCACCTGGCCCTCGTCCACGCTCTCGCCTTCTTGGACGCGGACCTCGGAAACGGTGCCGGAAACCGGAGCTTCGATCGGCATCTCCATCTTCATCGACTCGAGGATCACGAGCACGTCGCCCTCGGCGACCTGTGCGCCGGCCGTCGTCTCGACCTTGAACACGGTTCCCGTGATGTGGGCTTCCACGTCGGTGGGCAAGCGCTCTTCCTCCGGAGATGCAGCGAAGCGGGCACACTCTCGCACAGGGTCCCGGACCGCTGCAAGCGCCCGGAATGCCTGTGCTAGCTTGCCTTCCGCTCATGCTCGAAACGCTGACCAGAGGCTTCAAGGACGCCCGAAACCGCTTCCGGGGCGTCACGGAGCTGACCGACGAGAACGTCGCCGAGGCGCTCAAGGACGTCCGCATGTCGCTGCTCGAGGCCGACGTCGACCTCGACGTCGTGCGCGGGTTCCTCGAGCAGGTCACGGAGAAGAGCCTGGGCCGCGAGGTCCGGACCACTACCGGGGGGAAGGCCACCAAGAAGGGCAAGGCCGGGCGCGTGCAGGTCTCCGCCGGCGATCACTTTACGAAGACCTGCTACGAGGAGCTGGTCCGCCTGATGGGCGAGGAGGCTCCGCTCCCGCCCGCACAGGGCACGCGCGTGGTCATGCTGCTGGGGCTCCAGGGAACGGGCAAGACCAGCACCGCCGCCAAGCTGGCGCGGCACCTGAAGCAGCAGGGCGAGAAGCCGCTGCTGGTGGCCGCCGACGTGCGCCGCCCCGCGGCGCGCGAGCAGCTGCGCGTGCTGGGCGAGCAGGTCGGCGTGCCCGTCTACGACCGCGACGGCCAGGACGCCGCGGCGATCTGCGCCGAGGGGGTGGCGCGGGCCCGCGAGCAGAAGCTCGACACCGTAATCCTCGACACCGCGGGCCGGCTGCAGATCGATGACGAGCTGATGACCGAGCTCGAGGAGATCGTGTCGGCCTGCCGGCCCGACCACTCCATACTGTGTTGCGACTCGATGATGGGGCGCGAGGCCGTCCACGTGGCCAAGGGCTTCGCCGAGCGCGTCGAACTCGACGGCCTGATCCTCACCAAGCTCGACGCCGACGCGCGCGGCGGCGCCGCCCTGGCCATCCGCCACGCCACGGGCCTTCCGGTGCGCTACGTGACCGTCGGCGAGGCCACCGACCGCCTCGAGGCCTTCCGCCCCGAGGGCATGGCGTCGCGCATCCTGGGCATGGGCGACGTGGTCGGCCTGATGCAGGACTTCGAGCAGGTGGTGGACACCGAGGAGGCCGAGGCCGAAGCCGAGAAGCTGCTGCAGGGCAAGTTCACGCTGCAGGACTTCCTGTCGCAGCTCTCGACGCTCCAGAAGATGGGGCCGCTCAAGGACCTGGTGGACAAGCTGCCCGGCGTCTCCGACATGATGCCCGAGGGCGCGTCCGTCGACGGTGGCGAGCTGAAGAAGATCGAAGCCATGATCCTGTCGATGACGCCGGGCGAGCGCGAGCGGCCGGAGATCATCAACGAGTCGCGCACGCGCCGCATCAGCCAGGGCTCAGGCACCAGCTCCACCGACCTGGGCGGACTCCTCCAGCGGTTCGGCGCCATGCAGAAGATGATGGCGCAGCTCGGCTCCGGCGGAGCCGGCGGGCTGCTCAGCAAGATTCCCGGGCTCGGCAAGGCGTTCGGTGGCGGCGCCGGGCTCGACCCGGCGGCCCTCGCCGAGATGGGCATGCCCGGCGGCGGCAACCGAGCACAGGTCCGCGCCGCGCGGCTCGACCAGAAGCGGAAGAAGCGCAAGCAGCTCCGCAAGCACAAGAAGCGGCGCGGCAAGCGGAAGTAGCTAGACGCCCGTCCGGCTCCTGTACACCTCGACGTGCATCGCCCGGTCGCCCTCGGCCGGGAAGTCCACCTTGACGACGATGCTCTCCCGGTAGAGGAGCCGCCACCGGCCCGCCTCGGGAATCGTCGCCACGTACCGCGCACTGAGTTCGTTGGCCTCGACCGGCAGGTCGGACTCCATGCCGAGCGCGTCGCCCTCGAGCACGCTGTAGGTGATGCCGTTCTCCTCGAAGAACTGCTCGAGCGCGGCGCGCTCGATGCCCTGGTGCAAAGCCTCGCGGGCCTGCTCGAGCGTCATGCCCTCGCCCTCACAACCGAGAGCCAGGAGCAGCGCGAGGCCGAACGTGAATCGCTTCGCGGTCATGGTGCTCCTCCCACACGCAGTCGGGTCCCGTGTCCTGGCGCCCAGACCGGAGGCACGGGCCTCGGGAGGCCGAGCGCCTCGATCGCCTGGTGCGCGTATGAGTTGCTGTTTCGACTCGCTGGATCATACGGGATGGACGCGCGGTTGACCGCGCGCTCGAACCCGACCAGCGCGTCGCGGAGCTTCCCGAACTCGTTGGGATCTGCCGTTCGCGCCACCTCGAGCCGGGCGGCGGGCTGGTCCGTGAAGTCGATCGTCCCCGGCACGTACGCGCCGGACTCGGCGCGTATGCGGCCGAAGAGCCTGCCGCCGATCGAAGCGGGCTGAACGGCCGCAGTGTCGGGGTAGGCGCTCGGACCGGCGCGCGTATAGAACTGCTCGCCGCCAGGGCCCGTCAGCACGACGTACGCGTGGTGGACGCCGGGACCGATCGTCTCGTTGTAGCGCAGCTCGACCGTGGTCTGACCGACGAGCCCGCCCTTCGAGAGACCCACCACGGCGTCCGAGTCCGGATACGTGCTCCGGTCGAGCGGCGTCGGGCCCCTCCCGTCGAAGAGCGCGACCGCGCCCGCGCGCGCAGGAGAGCGTGGTGGCGGACTGTCGCTCCCCGGGCCGGGGCTGGAGCGGATCGCCCGGACGATCAGCGCAAAGATCTGGATCGCGACCATGACCTCGATCCCGGTGTTTCCGGTCGGATCGATGCGGGCCGTGGGTTGATTTCCCACGTAGGCGTACGAGCTGAGCCCCTGCGAGCTCAGACCTCCAGTGCGCTCGTCCTTAGAGACGAAGCGCCCCCACCGCGGCTCGTACATGCGAGCCCGGTAGTTGTAGAGGGCGACGCGGTCGTCGCGGGTCTGGCTGGTGAAGCGGTGCTTCAGGTCGAACGCGCCGGTGTGGGCGATCTGCCTTCCGAACGGGGCGTAGTCGCGCGTCTCTACCGTGTTGCCGTGCGCATCCATGACGACGCGGGTCGAGCCCAGGTGATCGTTGCCGTAGATCAGCACGCCCTCGTGATGGCCGCCATGCCACTCCGGTCCCCCACCGCCGCCGATGACGGCGCGCGCCACGCCGACGGGGTACAGGACCAACGCGCCGACCAGAACGGTGATCCCCGGGCCCGAGACCCACGGCGGGACCGGCACGCCGGCACCCACGAGCAGCAGCGCCGCGAACGCGGCGGCGGCGAGCGCGAGCAGCGTCGGCACCGCCGCTCCGGACAGTGGCGTGACGATCCAGCGCCAGGCCCACGCACCGATCCATGCGGGCTGCGGCGTGTAGGAGATCGACCGCGTCGCCACACGCTCGCCGTTCAGGAAGAAGTACTTGGTACTCAGCCCGAGGGCGGAGTCGTACTCGAAGTCGTCGCCCACGTAGACGAGATGGGTCCACGGGAACCAGCGCAGGACGCGCTTCCCGAACGGATCGAAGAAGTTCACGCCGTTCGACATCCCGCCGCGCGAGGTCATCCGGTTCTGGTTGTTCCAGCCGAGCGTCTCGCCGTTGATGCTAGCGGTGTTCCCCGCCGCATCGGGGGCCATGACGTCGGTCCCGACCACCACGCCGTCGGCCTCGCTGAACTCGGTCAGGAACCGCGGCCGCACGCCGTCCTCGTAGCTCCACGCTCGCGTGTAGCTTCCGGTCGAGTTCTGCGCGCGGAGGTTCCCGAGTACGTCGTATGCGTAGCTCCACGTGACGGCGTCTGGATTCGACTGCGGCTTCTCCCAGGGCCCGGTCGCCGTGTCGAGGCGGCCGAGACCGTCATACGTGAAGCTCCGTGGCAGCAGCGGGGACGCGCCGTAGCTCCCGTCCATCGTCTCCAGGCGTCCGAGTCCGTCGAACTCGAGGGTCAGGTCGAGGTTGGGCTCCGCCTCGTGGCCCCTGCCCACGGCCGTCATGCCGGCCAGGCGGGCCGTGACCGGGTCGAAGCTCCGCTCGAGGGTCACGGCGGGGGCGGACGGGTCGAGCACGTTCGTGCGGGCCACTTCGAGGCGGGTCATGCGGCCCAGCGCGCCGTAGTCCGCGGACAGGAACATGTCGAAGCCGCCGGAGTCGCGCTTCTCGATCGACACGAGGCGGGCGCCGTCGTAGACGTAGCCGAAGACCTCCCCGTCGGGAAAGGTGCGCTCCGTCACGCGGTCGAACGCGTCGTAGCGGTACTCGTTCGTGAACCGCAGCCCCGCCGTCACCTGGCTGCTCGTCTCGACTCGCCCCGCGGCGTCGTAGGTGTACGCGAAGCCGATCGTCCCCTGCTCGATCGTGGCGAGGCGGCCAGAGCCATCGTAAGCCAACACCGCGTCGAGCGTCGGGTTGCCCGGGAACGTCCGCCGCGCGAGGCGGCCGAGGGCATCGTGCTCGAGCCTCGATCGTTTGCCCCGCGCGTCCGTCCGCTGCTTCAGCAGCCCGGCCGCGTCGTAGCGAAAGAGCCACTCACCCGAGTCCGGGTCGTCGATCCAGACCCGCCGGTCCAGCGTGTCGTACGCCAGCCGCGTGGTGTGGACCTGATCCGGGCAGTGCGTGGTCTCGGCGCACGCCGCTCCGTTCTCGACGGGATCGTCGACCCGGACGAGCCGGTCAAGCAGGTCGTAGCCCGCCGTCACTGCAAGTGGATCGGAGAGACCCGCTGCATCGGCGTAGTCGGTGACCGACACGACCCGGCCGTGCGCGTCCGTGACGCGCTCGGTGCGCTCCTGGCGCGCCGCGATTCCGTTCGGATCGAAGAAGATCTCGGCCGTCACCTGCCAGGGCGCGTAGCTCCAGGTGCGCAGCGTCCGGCCGTCCAGGTCGAGGACGCTGGCGGGACGACCGAGCGGATCCCAGGTGTAGCTGCGCGAGAGTGTGGGGTCTCCCGTACCGAGCCGCCGCGGGAGGCTCTCGCTCTCGAGCCGCCCCCGTTCGTCGTAGCTGCGCTCGACCCGGATCGTCTCGCCGGACTTGCCCGGCTGCTCGACACGGACGGTCCGTCCGAGGCCGTCGAGCACGACGGTCGAGACGCGCACGGCGCCGTTGGGATCGTCGAGCGAGGTCGTGATCACCGTCTCGGCCGGGGCGCCCGGCGACGGCAGCCAGTAGGACCGGCCGTCAATGCGGCCGTTCGCTGCCCGCACGAGGGTCACGCGCCCGAGCGCGTCGTAGCCCCGGTTCGTGGCGCGGCCGTCGGGCGTCGTCGTCGAGCAGACGAGACCGAGGGCGGGTGGAGGCGTCGCTCCGGCCACGCAGTCCGTGTAGCTGAAGGTACTCGTCAACTCGGGCGCACCCGGCGCATCCGAGGTCCGGGTCCGTGCGGTCACGAACGTCCACGTCGGGTCGTAGCCGAAGATCGTCTTCACGCGGGCAGTGCCTCCCCCCACGATCTCGTGCGGCGCAGCGACGCGCTCCACCAGGCTTCCCGATGAGCCGTAGACCAAGTCGCTCACCGGCACCCAGCCCGGCGCCGCGTTCGGGTCGCTGTACGCGTTGTCGTACCAGCGCTCTACCCGGGTCGGCCGGCCCGCCGCCGGAGCCGCTCCCAGTGTGAGGTGGTCGTAGTACAGGCGAACGTGCGCGTGCGTCGCTCCGGGCTCGGCGGGGTCCTCGACCCACCGCTCCGAGAGCCGCGAGACCAGGTGCTGGTTCGGGTTGGCGGCCGCGTACAGGAAGCGGGTAGTCCGCTCGTCACCCGGGATCTCGATCTCGGGATCGGACGCGTCGACCTCGCCCCGCTCGACGACGCGCTCCACGTTGTAGTACGTGGCCACCGGATCCGGACCGTAGTCGTAGTCGGTCCGACGGGCCCGTGCCGGGGCCCCGGCAGCGCCGGACTGCTCCTCCGCCCACACGGTCACCGAATCCGGCAGGCAGGCGTTCCAGGTCGCGAGCGGATCCGCGGCACCCGACGGACGTGCGACGGTCCGGTACGAGCGCGTCTCGCTGCGCAGCGCGTCGGACCCGAACGCGATCTGCGTCGTCTCGGGCCGGGCTGCGCAGGCGGTGTCCACCCGGTACGTGGACACGGCCGTCGTCCCGGCCTGCTCGCCCGGCGGCCCGTTCGGGTCTGCGGACTGGATCTCGCGCCGCTCGACACGGGCGAACCCGCGGAACTCCACCAGGGTCGGGTCGAACTCGCCGCCGGCATAGTGGTAGTCGGTCACCGCGGCAGCGTCGGGGTCCGGGTTCGCGAACACGCTGGCCCGCTCGACCACGGGGCGCGAGAACGGCAGGTGGGGATTCGCGGGGACGGGCGCGGCCGGATCGACCTGCATCTGTCCCGACGTGGAGTAGGTGAAGGCGATGCTCCCGCCGAGCGGAGAGGTGGCCTGCGTCAGCAGGTCGACGAGCGGGCCCGCGTTCAGCGTGATCCCGGCCGCGGACTGGATGTAGCGATCCGGCAGGCCGTCTCCGTTGAAATCGGCGAAGCCCATGACCATGGGCAGGGCTCCGGTGTGAGCGGACGTGTAGCGCCACTCGTTCGTGTCGCACTCGTGGTTGAAGTACGCGTCGAGGCCGCCCTCGCACGACTTCCACAGCAGGGGCTCGCTCTCGAAGCCGGCTCCATTGCCGAAATAGACCCCCCAGCGTGGAACCGGCGGCGAGCCGTAGTGCTCGATCAGTGAACCGGCGAGCCAGCTGCCCACGTAGTCCAGGAAGCCGTCGCCGTTCAGGTCGATCAGCTCGGCGAGCCAGTGACCCGCCCCGCCCGAGTCCTTCAGGACGACGCCGTACCCGGCGTCGAGCGCGATCTCCTCGGGGTCGAAGCCGCTGCCGTTGTTGAACGCGACGGCCATGCCCTGCGGATCGAGCCGCAGGTGATCCGCAAGGCCGTCACCGTTGACGTCGACGGTCGTCAGGATCGAATCGGTGTCCATCAGCGCCGGAGCCTCGAAGCTACCGGAAGCGCAGGGACGGCCCATGGGGTCCGGCCAGTCGACGGCGTTCGCCGAGAACCCGGAGGCGTCGTTCGGGTCATGGCCGAGGTTCGGGTAGACGAGCCAGCCGGACGCGCCGCTGCCCCAGGACTGGCCGGCGAACTTGCAGTGCGTGCGGTCCGGCTTCCCGTCGCCCGTCATGTCGATCAGGTCGACCCACACGTGGTCGTCGGACGCCCAGGTGACGTGGTCATTGCCGGCGTGCCGTGGGGTGGGCGAACCGGCGGGAAGCAGGTCGGCTCCCGTGGCCCACGGGATCTGCGCCTCGTATCCGCCCGGGCCACCACGGCGCAGGAACCCGCCGATGCCCGTGGCGAAGCGATCCGCGTACCCGTCCCCGTCCATGTCCAGCGTGACCGCGCTCAGTCCGGAGCGGTCCGCGTAGGAGTCGTACGTCACGAACGTCCGCCACTGCTCAGCCCAGAGTTCGCTCTCGGGGTATCGGATCCGCGTTCCCGTCGACGCGTACACGCGGGCGTCACCCGACGAGAGGCGTGCGTGGTACCAGTCCACGATGGCGTCGCCGTTCATGTCGGCGAGGCCCCCTTCTCCCAACGCCGAGGCCATGTCTCGGAACTTCGGCTTGCCCTGGAAGTCCCCGTAGCGCGTGTAGTCGTCTTCGAGCCCCACGATCGCGCCGTCGTTCGGGTCGAGCGCGCGCTCGCTGTACGCGAAGACGTGCGGATTGAGGGCCGTGGCCTCGTCGTCGTCCGCCCCGAACCGCTGCACGCTCGCCAGCAGGCTGCGTCCCGAGGTCCGTCCCTGCGCGTACGCGAGTTCGTAGGCCGTGACCAGGACCGACCCGGCGCGGACCTCGATCCGCGCGAGGCGCTCGCTCATCTCCTCGCGCAGGCCTCCGCGGTAGCTCAGCGCGCGATCGGTGCGGCCCTCTCTCAGGAACCCGACCGAGCGGTTGGCGGCGGCTCCCGCCTCCGCGTACTCGATGCTCGCCAGATAGGCCGTTCCGGGACTGCCTGGGGCGCCGATATCGTACGCGTATGAGATCCAGTTCCCGCTCACGTCCTCCACCCACTCGAGCAGCCATGCGTAGACCTGGCCGTTCGTCGGGTTCACGATCCGGTGCGTGGCGCTGGCCCCGTAGGTGTAGGCCGTGCCTTCGCGGGAGTGGATCGTCCAGCCGGCCGACTCGCCCAGGTACTCGATCCTGCGGCTGTCGTCCCGCCGAGTGCGGTAGATCCCCGACGCGCAGTCGAGGTCCTCGCAGACCAGGTCCGCGCCGTCGACCTCGAAGTCGTCCAGGTAGCAGGGACCGCTCCCGCACAGCTGCGGCGGACTCTCGTGCGGGCGGTAGTCCTCGTAGTCGTACGGCACGCCGCGCTTCGTGTTGCGCTCGATGCGGCTCTCGCCGTCGAGCCGCCAGCTCAGTCCCGCCCATCCGGCCGGTCCCTTCCCGCCGCCGCTCGCATAGACCAGCGCCAGGGCCGGCCCGGTCCCACCCGTCCCCGGTGGCGTCACCAGCGGGATCGTGTAGCCGGCCTCGCCGGTCTGCTCGGTCACCCCGCCCCCGATCTGCGCCGATGCGTTCTCCGTCCCGGTCAAGACCAGGGCGCACGCCATCCCCAGGGCCCCCCTCCACGCGAATCCACAAGTCACGGCTGTCATCCGACCGCGCCTACCGGGCGCAGAGCGGGGGGTGAGTGCCTGGTCCGGGAGCAAGCCACGTGCCGGAGCGACACGACGTCTCGCGGCGCCGGGACGACGGCTGCGGATCTCGAGCGGCGGGACTTGGCCCAAGCCGGCGAGACGACCGCTATCCTCCGGCGCATGCGAGCGCGCATCGGACTCCCGCTCTGCCTCGACGACCGCGGCCGCTGGCGCGCCGGCCGCGAGTACCACTACGTGGACGCGGCCTACGCACGCGCGCTCGAGACCGCGGGCGCGGCGCCCGTCTACCTTCCCGAGGGCGTGGCCGGCGGCGAACGGCTCGACGGCGTCGACGGGCTGCTGCTGCCGGGCGGCGACGACCTGCTGCCGCCGGACGGGCAGTCGCCACCGACGGGGCTCGACCCCGCGCCCGCGCG
>JAFDDB010000080.1 GCA_019311115.1 Deltaproteobacteria bacterium | reverse complement strand
GCTGCCGGTGCGCGCGTGGTGCTGCAGGTGGTAGGCGCGGTACGGCTCCGGGTCGCTCCAGATCGGGTACGCGCAGAGCCAGCAGCCGATCCAGTCGTTGACCGCGCGGCTCTTCAGCAGGCTCCGGTGCGAGGTCTCGTGCATCATCACCGCGAGGCCGAGCTGGCGCGCGCCGATCAGGAAGAGAGCCAGCACGATCGTCAGCACGTGGGGCACCCACGCGACCAGCGCCATGGCGCCGAAGATGATGCCCCAGTCGAGCGCGATCGATCCCCAGGTGCGCAGGTCGCGCATCTCGAGGAGTGCTTCGATCTCGTCGCGCGATAGGGCCGCCCGCCAGCTCGCTTCCGTCGTTGCCGTTGCCTGTCCCATGTCGTCCTCCGTTGCGCGCGGTGGGCTACCGCCCGAGGCGGCTCGCCCCCGCGATCATTCGTGTGTCGGCCGGCGCCCGCAGGTGCGGCACCGAGAAGCGCTCCAGGAACGGCGCCCAGGCGTGCCGTCCCAGGGCGTCGTAGTCGCGCATCGCGTCGAGCAGCGCGCGCCGTTCGTCACCGGAGACCAGCTCGTCCGGCAGCTGCGGGTCGAGGATCAGCTGGCGAATCGCCTGCCCGCCGAGCAGGAACGACTCGACCATGGCGCGTTCCACGGGCTGGTCCCGAAGCTCGCGGCTGCTCTGCTCGATGCGGGCGAGCATCGCGCGGTGCTCCGAGCGGATCTCGTCGCCGTTCCAGGCGCGTCGTGCGCGCGCGTCGGTCACCGCGTCGAGGTCGCGTAGCGACAGGACGAGGTCTCCGGGAGCCAAGCCCAGGTCGAGAAGCTCGGCGCGGATCGCGTCGATGCGCAGCGGCAGGTTGTCGGGCCGAACCGAGAGTCCCGGCGCGAGCGGTGCGAAGCCCAGCAGCCCGAGCGCGTGCTCACGGCGCGCGCGCTCCCCACGGCCCGTTAGGGGCGCCATCACGCCGATCCAGTCGCCGCTCCAGCGCCGCAGCCCGCGCTCGAGCCGGCGCCACGACGTGGCCCGGCGGCCGACGGGCCCGGGCTCCTCCGAGAGCCGGTATGACCCGCGCGCGTCGCGCTCCGCGGTGCCCGCGGCGGTGAGCCGCGTCAGCGCCACGCGGGTGCTGTTCTCGGCGATGCCGAAGAGTTGGCCCGCCTCGACCAGCGCCTGGACGGGCATGGTGCCGCGGCGCAGCGTCGAGAGCAGGTCGAGGATCAGGCTCTTGGCCGTGGGGCTCACGGCCGGAACATTACGGAATCAGTTGAATATGGTCAACTCATGTAATGTTTGGGATTCCGGGCGTCTCGACCGCACGGACGGCCCGCCGCACCTCGGCCAGGCGCTCGCGCTGCTCGCCGGTCCGGTCCGGCATCGCCAGCATCATGCGCCGCGCGTACTCGCGGTGCTCGGCGACGAACTTGGGGAGCTCGTCCCAGGTCGCCGTCTGGGCGAAGCCGCGCAGCACCTCCTCGGGGATGGCGTCGCGCATCTCGTCCCACTTTCCCCTCACGGAAAGCTCGTGGAGCTTCTCGCCCAGGTCGCCCCAGCCGTGCACCTCGAACACGTTGTGGTAGGTGCGCGTCGATCCGTAGAACGAGATGGGCGTGCGCAGCCGGTCGAGCTGCCGGTCGATGTCGGCCTGGTCCTCGCCGAACACCGTGAACCCGCCGCCCGCCACCTGAATGTCGTCCCAGCTCCGCCCCGCCCGGTCGAGCCCGATCTTCACGTTGGGCAGCAGCACCTCGCGCATGAACTTGTCGGTCATGAAGCCGTGCGGGAGCACGCCGTCGGCCACCTCGCCCGCGACGCGCGCCATCGCCGGACCGACGACGGCCATGAAGACCTTCGGCCGCGGGTACTCGAGGGGGCCGGGGTTGAAGTTCGGCGTCATCAGCTGGAAGCGGTAGTGGTCCCCGGCAAAGTCGGCGCGCCGCCCGTCCTGGAACGAGTCCCAGATCGCGTGCAGCGTCTGGATGTACTCGCGCATGCGCGGCGCGGGCGCCGACCACTTGGTGCTGAAGCGCCGCTCGTTGTGCCCCTTGACCTGGCTGCCGAGTCCGAGCGCGAAGCGTCCACCCGAGAGCTTCTGCAGGTCCCAGGCCTCCATTGCCAGGATCATCGGCGCGCGCGGAAAGCAGATCGTGACGCCGGTCTGCAGCTCCAGGCGCTGGGTCTGCGTCGCCGCGACGCACATGGTCAGGATCGAGTCGTGCGCCAGCTCCCCGCACGACACGAAGTCGTACTCGTCCTCTTCGGCCTTGCGCGCGGCCTCGCCGACGCCGTCGAGCCAGCCGCCGATCCCCGTTCCGATCTTCATGCCGTGCTCCCCGCCGAATCCCCTGTCGGCCCGGCCGGGGAGCATTGTGGCACGCGGCTACAGTGGAGGATCCTCACAGGCCGGCGCGGCTGACCGCCGCGAGGTTCACCTGCAGTGGCCGTACTGCACCTGGAGCCGCCGGGCGCGCTGGATGGCGCCCGCAGCTGGTACGGTCCATGCACTCATCGGGGTTGCGGGACGGAGCCCGCGGAGGATCGTCATGGACACTCGAACTCACGATTCCGGCGACGTCTCGTTCCCCGAATCCGAGCCGGTGCGGGTACGTCGCGGCAGCACCGGAATCCGCATCCTGCTGACGCTGCTCTTCGGAGTGATCTGGGGCGCGCTCGAGGCGCTGCTCGGCGTGGCCGTCGTGTTCTCGATCGCCTGGGCGCTGATCGCGCAGCAGGCACCGCCCGAGCGGCTGCGCGCGCTCGCGAACTCGCTCGTCGCCTACTCGTACCGGATCTGGCGCTACCTGACCTACGCCGACTCGCGGGTGCCGTTCCCGTTCTCGGACTTCCCCGAGCCCTTGGAGCCCATCCGCGACCTGGGTGCGGATTCCGCCGTCGAGGTGCAGGGTCTGCTCGACGCGCGGGACGACTACGACGAAGAGGATGATGACTGAGCGGGTTCGCCCGCCGTCCGCATCCCTGAGCTGAGCCCGCATCGTTGAGCTGAGCCCGCATCCCCGAGGAGTGTGGTACGTCTTGGGGCGTGAGACTCCTCGACACGCTGCGCTCGGTCATGCGCTTCCGGCGCTTCGAACTCGACGCCGTGACCCGGCGGCTGGCGCGCTCGGCGAGCGTCGCGGACCTGCGGCAGATCGCCCGGCGGCGACTGCCCGGCGGGGTCTTCGACTACATCGACGGCGCGGCCGAGGACGAGATCACGGCCGGGCGCAACGTCGAGGCCTTCCGTCGCATCGAGTTCCGGCCGCGCGTACTGCGAAACGTGAGTCAGGTCGATCCCTCCGCCACGATCCTCGGCCGGCGCGTGCCGCTTCCGCTGATCCTGTCGCCGACGGGCTTCACCCGCATGGCGAACTCGCAGGGCGAGCTGGCCGTGGCGCGGGCCGCCGCGCGGGCGGGACTTCCCTACGTGCTCTCGTCGCTCAGCACGCGGTCGATCGAGGAGGTGCGCGCGGTCTCGACCGGCGACCTGTGGTTCCAGGTCTACGTGTGGCGCGACAAGGAACTGCTGGCCGAGATGCTGCAGCGCGCCACCGCCGCCGAGTACTCGACCATCATGATCACTGTCGACACGGCGGTGCTCGGACGGCGCGAGCGCGATCTGCGCAGCGGCTTCACGCTGCCGCCGAAGCTCGGGCTCGACACGCTGCTCGACGGCGTGCTCCACCCCGGCTGGACGCTGGACTTCCTGCGCGGCGGCCCGATCTCGTTCGCCAATGTGACGGGCAAGTCGGTAGGCGACGGCAGCGACCCGGTGGCGCTGGCCGACTACATGAACTCGCAGTTCGACCCCTCGCTGTCGTGGAGCGACGTCGAGTGGTTCCGCGAGCGCTGGGACGGCAAGATAGTCTTGAAGGGCATCCAGACCGTGGAGGACGCGGTGCTCGCGGCCGACAACGGGATCGACGCGATCGCGCTGTCGAACCACGGCGGGCGGCAACTCGATGGCGCGCCGCCGCCCATCGAGCTGGTGGCGCCCGTGCGCCACGCGGTCGGCGACGCGCTCGAGATCTACTGCGACGGCGGCGTACGCCGCGGCAGCGACGTCGTCAAGGCGCTGGCGCTGGGCGCGAACGCCGCGATGAGCGGACGGGCATACCTGTACGGCCTGGCCGCGGGCGGCGAGCGCGGCGTCGACCACGTGCTCGCCCTGCTCGACGAGGGCATCCGCCAGACCCTGGTGCTGACGGGCTCGCAGGGCCTCGACGCCCTCGGCCCCGAGCTCGTGGGCTGGCGCGACGGCTGACGAGCCCGGCGGGACGGGACGGACCCCGGTTCCCGCGCACCCTCCGTCCGTGCGAACCTGACCCTCGACGGAGGTTCCACATGTCCGACGCGTTCGAAGAGCTGCGCCAGCAGGTCCGCGAGTGGCTCGCGGCCCACCCGCCGCCCGACCGCGACTTCGCGCTGCCGCAGAGCATGCTCTCGGTCAGCACCGACGAGCAGTTCGACTACCTGCGCGACTGGCAGGCGCGCGTCTACGACGCCGGCTTCGTTGGGAGCGAGTGGCCCGCCGAGTACGGCGGGGGAGGCCGCCCGGCGGGAAGCCAGCGCGCGATCGACCAGGAGCTGTCGCGGGCCGACGTCCCCTACCTGATCAACATGGTGGGCCTGTCGTGGGCCGGGCCGATCATCCTGAAGTTCGGGACCGAGGCGCAGAAGAAGCGCTACCTGGCGAAGCTGCTGCGCGCCGACGAGATCTGGTGCCAGGGCTTCAGCGAGCCGGGGGCGGGCAGCGACCTGGCTTCGCTGCAGACCGCGGCCGTGCGCGACGGCGACGATTACGTGATCGACGGCCACAAGGTCTGGACCACGCTCGGGCGGTTCGCCCACCACATGATCCTGCTGGCGCGTACCGACCCGGACGCGGGAAAGCACGCGGGCATCTCGTACTTCCTGTCCCCGATGAAGGTGGACGGCGTGCAGGTCGTTCCGCTGATCAAGCTGACGGGCGAAGAGGGCTTCAACCAGATCATCTTCACGCAGGCCCGCATCCCGTCCGACACGTTGCTGGGCCGCGAAGGACAGGGCTGGGAGCTGGCGATCGCCACGCTGAACTTCGAGCGCGGCGCGTCCGAGGGCTCCGCGGGAGGCGCCGGCGGATTCGGCGCCGCGCCGACCGAGGCGCTCTTCGAGCTGGCGCGCGGCCTGGTGCGCGACGGACGGCCCGCGCTACAGGATCCGGGCGTGCGCGACCGGCTGGCGGCATTCGCCATCGAGGCCGCCGCGATCCGCTACTCGGGCCAGCGCATGCGCGTTCCGGCGCTGTGCAGCGACCGGCCGATGGCGCTGCCGCTGCTCTCGAAGGTCGCCGTCACCGAGTTCGTGCAGCGGCTCGCGGATTTCGGCTGCGAGGTGCAGGGCTACGCGGGCACGCTCTACGCGGGCGATCCCGCTGCGCTCGACTCGGGCGATTGGCAGAAGCAGTACCTGAACTCGTACGCCAACACGATCGCCGGAGGCACGTCGGAGATCGTGCGCAACGTGATCGGCGAGAAGGTCCTGGGCCTTCCGAAGACGCGATGACGACGACGATCGCCTACACCGAGGAGCAGGCGCTGCTGCGCGACGAGGCGCGCCGCTGGCTGAGGGAGCGCGTCCCCGTCGAGACCGTGCGCGCGTTGATCGGCGACGCGCGTGGAGACGACGAGAGCGTGTGGAAGGAGCTCGGCGAGCTCGGCTGGCTCGGGCTCACCATCGACGAGGAGCACGGAGGCGCCGGACTCGGGGCCGTCGAGCTGGCGGTGATCGCCGAGGAGTCGGGCCGCGTGCTGCTGCCGAGCCCGCTGCTTCCGCACTGGCTGGCCGCGACCGCGATCGGCCTCGGCGCCTCGCAGGCGCAGGCGGATCGCTGGCTTCCGGCTCTCGCCACGGGCGAGGTCCAGGCGGTCTGGGCGCACGTCGAGCCGAACGGCGCCTGGCGTGCCGAGCAGACGCAGGCGGAGTGGAAGGACGGGACGCTGCGCGGCGAGAAGTGCTTCGTGCACGGCGCGCCGACGGCGGGCCTCTTCTGCGTGCCCGTGCGGACGGGCGGCGGAACGCGCGTCGCCCTCGTGCCGGCCGACGCGCGCGGCGTGACGGTCGAGCGCGAGAAGACGCTCGACGCGACCCGCCGCCAGGGCCGGCTGCACCTCGACCGCGTCCCCGTGCCCGAGGACGCGCTGCTCGAGCGGCCGGCCGAAGAGATCGACGCCGCGCTGCTGCCCTGGGGATGCACCGCATTCGCCGCGGAGTCCGCCGGTGGCGCGGCGGCCGCGCTCGACATGACGACGGCCTACGCGGCGACCCGCAAGCAGTTCGGCAAGGAGATCGGCGCGTTCCAGGCGATCAAGCACCCCCTGGTCAACGTGCTGATCGCCACCGAGCACGCGCGGTCGCTGGTCTACGCCGCGGCGACGGCGATCGACGAGCAGGGCGACGACGCAGAGTCGCTGGCACGCATGGCCAAGGCCGCGGCGAGCGACGCGTACGGCTTCGCCGCGTCGCGCGCCATCCAGTTCCACGGCGGCTACGGATTCACCGAGGAGTGCGACGCGCACCTGTACATGCGCCGCGCGCTCGCGTCGCGTCCGGCCTTCGGCGATCCCGCGCACCACCGCGCGCGCATCGCCGACGCCCTGATCGGATCCTGACCGCGTCCGCCCGCGTTAGGCGGACTTGAAGCGGATCGGCATGCGCTTGACGCCGCCGAGGAAGCTCCCGCGCACGCGGTCCACCGGGCCGTCGAGCTCGAAGCCGTCGAAGCGCTCGATCAGCTGCCGGAACAGCACGCGCAGCTCCAGCCGCGCCAGGTTCGCGCCCAGGCAGAAGTGCTCGCCGATGCCGAAGCCCAGGTGCGGGTTCGGGTCGCGGTCCACCAGGAAGGTGTCCGGGTTCTCGAACACCTCCTCGTCGCGGTTCGCCGAGGCGTAGAACAGGCACAGGTTCTCGCCGGCGCGGATCTTCTGGCCGCGGAGCTCGACGTCCCGATTGGGCGTCCGGCAGAACTGGATGACCGGCGCGGTCCAGCGCACGATCTCCTCGACCGCCGGGTCGATCAGCGAGGGGTCGCGCTTGAGCTTCTCGAACTCGGCCGGGTTCTCGATCAGCGCCAGCAGTCCGCCGCTCGCGGCGTTGCGCGTCGTCTCGTTGCCCGCGACCACGAGCACCAGGAAGTAGGAGAGCATCTCGAGCACGGGAAGCGGCTCTCCCTTCACCTTTCCCTTGACGATCACGCTCACGATGTCGTCGCGCGGATCCGCCATGCGCTCCTGGCCCAGCTCCGCGAAGTACTTGAACAGCGACTCGCGCGCGCGCTTCACCGTCTCGAACTGCGACTCGCCCGGCCGCTGGTACTCGGGGTCGGCGGAGCCGGCGATCTGGTTGGTCCACTGGAACATCAGCTTCCAGTCGCTGCGCGGGACGCCCAGCATGTCGGCGAGCACCGCCAGCGTGAGCGGCGCCGTCACGCAGTCGACGAAGTCCGCGCTGCCGCCGGTGGCCTCGAGGGCGTCGAGCCGCTCGCGCGTGATCTCCTCGACCTCGGGCGCCATGCGCTGGATCGAGCGCGGCGTGAACCAGCCGCTCGCGACCTTGCGGTACTGGCCGTGCTCGGGCGGGTCCATGTTCAAGAGCTGGCGCACGAGCGGGGGTCCGTCCGCGACTCCCTCGGTGGCTTCCTCGTCCTCCTGCTCCAGGTCGCCGCCCACCAGCACCGCCATGCGCGGACCGTTCTCGTAGATCTTGGGCTGCTTCGAGATGTGGATGATGTCTTCGTGCTTCGTCACCGCCCAGAAGGGGAAGCGCACCCCCCGGTCCCAGTAGAAGATCGGCGCCTCGTTGCGGAGCAGCTTCCACGCCTCGTGCGGGTAGCCGTTCTCGGCGTAGGTGTCGGGGCCGATGATGTCGATCGTGTCGAGGGTCAGGGGCTCTGTCACGTGGGGGGACCTCCTTGGCGCTCGCCCAGTGTAGCCGAAGGCGGCCGGGGGCTCAGGCTGGTGCCAGCGGGATCGCGATGCGACCCAAGCAGGCCGCCTCCCCGCCGCAGCGCACCTCGAAAGCCAGCTCGACCTGCGCGGCGTCCGCCTCGGTGACGTGCGCGAGCGGCACGATCTCGGCGCCGGCCCGCACCGGCGCGACCCAGCGCGCGTCGAAGTGCGCGCCGTGGAAGAGTGATTCGATGCCCCACGCCTGCAGCAGGGTCTCCTGCAGGAAAGACACGACATGCGCGCCCCCTGCGATCGGCACGTCTAGCCCGGCACGGCGCGCGGCCTCGGGGTCGGAGTGGATCGGGTTCGCGGGAACGGGGCCGTCGCGGAGCCGCAGCCGTTCTAGAGACATGTCCACGGGCTCGCCGACGATGCGGTCACCTGCGCGCAGCGCCCGGAGCGCCGGCTGCGAGGGGTTCGCCGCGGCCGCCTTCGCGTCCGGCTCCGGCACGGCTACGGCCGACTCCGCCACGCCCTCCTCGGCGTCGGCCCGGTCCGGATCGGCGCGGTAGCGCCGGAGCCCGGTGGTCAGGTTCGACACCAGCAGCCGCCCGGAGGGATCCCGCGTCTCCGAGCGCGTCACGGTGTACTCGCGTCCGCGCCGCACGTAGCTGCGCAGCGATGCGCCCGACAGCGTGAGGGGAACGCCGAGCGGCACCGGCGCGTGCAGCGTCCACTGCTCGCGAACCCAGACACCGCCGGCGACGGCTCCCGGCTCGCCCGGCGCGCGGTCGCGCGGCTGCCCCTGAAGCAGCGCCAGCGTGAACCCCGTGGGAAGCTCCGGCGGCGCGAAGCCGCGCCGGGCGAGCGCCCGCGACGCGCGGCCTTCCTTGCCCATGCCCGCGAGCACGCGCTCGACGCGGTCGGACGGGATCGCCTCTTCGACCGCGGTGAGTTCTCTCGGCCAGGTTCGGGGGCGGGACACGCGGCGAGTCTACACCCTGCGAGTCAGGGCTCTCGTGTCAGAGCAGGTCGCGCTCCACGATGTCGTCGGAGCCCGCGGGCAGGCTCAACATCTTTCCGTCGGTCCCTATGGTGACCGGCCCGTCCCAGACCTCGTCGACGCCCTCGAGGAACACGACTTCGAGCGGCTCGATCGGGAGCGGCGGAACGATGTGGTAGTAGAGCAGGTGACCCACGCCCGCGTCGCTCGCGACCTGGGCCGCCTCGGTGGGGCTGGTGTGGTAGTCGAGGATGTCGGCGGTGATCTTCACCAGGTTCGCGCGGCCGGCCGCCTGCGCCGCGGCGTTGATCCGCCGCACCAGCTGTCTGGAGAGCGCTTCGTGCACGAGCACGTCCGCTCCCTTGGCCATGCGGGTGAGCTCCGCGGACTGCACGGTGTCGCCGCTCACCACGACCGAGCGCCCCGCGTAGTCGAAGCGGTAGCCCACGGCCGGCACGATCGGAAAGTGGTTCACGCGGAAGGCCGTGATGGTGAGTCCGTCGCGTTCGAGCACGACGGTCGGCGCCCCGTCCGCCGGCGCTGCGAACTCGCGCGCGGTGCCGCCCGCGCCCGAAGGCGGGACGGTCTCGACGCCGTGGTGCGCGACCCGGTACACGGCGTCGAGAGCGTAGGCCTGGTCGAAGCCGGCCACGACGCGCTCGACGCCCGGCGGCCCGTACACCGGAGTTGGCGAGTCGTGCGTGCCGTTCACCCAGCGCTGCATCAGCAGCTCCCCGAGTCCGTCGATGTGGTCCGAGTGGAAGTGCGTCAGCAGGATGGCGTCGATCCGCCCGACGGGGATCCGCATGAGCTGCAGGTTGCGCGTGCCGCCCGAGCCGGCGTCGACCACGTAGACCCGCGACCCCGCGGCGATCGCCACGCACGGCTCGGCCCGCCCGGGATCGGGGAGCGGCGAGCCCGAGCCGCAAAGCGCCACGTGCAACCCGTCGGGAAGCTCGTCGAGCAGGTTCGAGGCCAGGTTGCGCGCCACGAGCCGGTCGACCAGCCGCAGTCCGATCTCCGCCCGGTTCAGCCAGGCCAGGGTGACGGCGATCACGAGTACGACGAGGACGGCGATCGAAAGTCTCTTCATGCGGACCTCTCGGGTCGGACGGCGGGTTCTCGGGTGTGCCTGGCCGAGGGTAGCGTTGCGGCGCTCCGGCGGATTGGGCTTTCTGCGCAGTCGGTTCGCACCCGAGTTGCGTGTGGCGGTCCCCCCGGGGTGCGAGTTTCCCCTTCCCTTCCATCCGGGTTCGTCCTAATGGTCCAGCCGAGCCGACTGCAGGGGCTCCGGAGTTCGACGATGGATGACGTGAACGTCGGCGAGATCATGATGCAGGACGTGTCGATCGCCGCCCCCGACACGCCGGTGGAGCGGGTCTTCGAGGCGCTCTGCCAGCGCCGCGTGTCGTGCGTCGTCGTCTGCGACGGCGGACGCGTGGTCGGGATCGTGAGCCCCAAGGACGCCATGGGCGTCTCTTTGCGCGGCCAGCCGGGCCGCACGATCCAGACCGCGGCCGAGCTGATGACCTCACCCGTTCGCACGATCCTCGCGTCGGAGTCCGTGGGGAGTCGCCCAGGCCGTGATGTCGCACGCCATCCGGCAGCTTCCCGTGGTCGACGCGTCGGGCGCGCTGGTCGGCGTGGTCGGCGAGAGCGACATCCTGCGGGCCTTCGCGCGGCGCAACGAGCAGCTGCACGAGCTGGCGACGATCGACGCCATTACCGGGCTGCAGACGCGCCGCAGCATCACCGACTCGCTGCAGGTGGAGTGGGAACGCTGCCGGCGTCACCACACGCAGCTGACCGTGATGATGGCGGACCTGGACCACTTCAAGAAGATCAACGACACCTACGGGCACGCCGCGGGCGACGCGGTGCTGACCGGCGTGTCGGAGATCCTGCGCGGCCAGCTCCGGGCCACCGACAAGGCCGGCCGCTACGGCGGAGAGGAAATCCTCGTGGTGCTGTCGCAGAGCGGACTCCAGGGCGGGGCGATCGTCGCCGAGCGCTGGCGCGCCGCCGCACAGCGCGCGGCGTTCCGCTCGGGCGGCGCCGAGGTCTCGGTCACCGTCAGCATCGGCGTCGCGTCGGTGCGCACGGACCACCGCGCGCCCGAGGACCTGGTCGGAGCGGCGGACGCGCTGCTGTACCGGGCGAAGAACGCCGGACGCAACCGCGTCGAGATCGGCGGCTAGCCTCGGCCGTCGTCCGGGGCCGCACTCCGTCGTCGCTCGCGGCGCCGGGTGGTAGATTCCGGCCATGGAACGAATGAACGAGCTGGCCTTCTACACGCTGGCCGGCGCGCCGCGCTCTCCGCGGGACCTGCTCGACGAGGTTCGGCAGGGCGAAGAGATGGGCATCGGGTCGGTATTCATCTCGGAGCGGTTCAACATCAAGGAGGCCGCGACGCTCTCCGGCGCGGCCGGTGCGGTCTCGTCCGAGATCGGCATCGCCACCGCCGCCACCAACCACAACACGCGCCACCCCATGGTGACCGCGTCGTATGCCATGACGATGCACTGGCTGACCGGCGGGCGCTTCTCGCTCGGGCTCGGCCGCGGGATCGCGCGCGTCTTCGACGCGTTCGGGCTTGAGCACGTTACGACCGCGCAGATCGAGGACTTCGTCGGGCTGATGCGCCGGATCTGGCGCGGCGAGCCGGTCATCGGTCACGACGGACCGGCCGGGCGCTATCCGCTGCTCGCCATGAGTCCCGAGTACGCCGCCGACATCCCGCTCACGTTCACGGCCTTCGGTCCGAACTCGCTCGCGCTCGGCGGACGCGCCTTCGACGCGGTCGTGCTCCACACCTTCTTCACCGACGAGACGCTGGTCCGCTGCGTAAGGGCGGTCAAGCGTGCCGCCGAGCAGGCGGGGCGCGACCCCGACTCGGTGCGCGTCTGGTCCTGCTTCGCGACGATCGGCGATCACCTGCCCGAAGACTTGCGGCTCAAGAAGACGGTCGGACGCCTGGCCACCTACCTGCAGGCCTACGGCGACCTGATGGTCGAGACGAACCGCTGGGACCCGGCGGTGCTGGAGCGGTTCCGGGCGGACGAGTTCGTCCGCGGCTTTCGGGGCGCGCTCGACGACACCGCCACCACCGCGGACCTGGAGCGCGTCGCCAGGCTGCTTCCCGACGAGTGGCTCGCGCCGGCGGCGACGGGCAGTCCGGAGCAGTGTGTCGAGAAGATCCGCGGGCAGTTCGACCTGGGCGCCGACGGCGTCATCCTGCACGGTGCCAGCCCCGGCCAACTGGCCCCGATCCTCAACGCCTACCGCCGGACGCGGGCGCAGATGCCGCAGGCGACGCGCTTCGCCAGGCTGGCTGCGAACCCGGCGGGCGCGGCGTCTACTTAGCGGGACTCCGCGCCTGGAAGTCCGCGGTCGTGTTGACGCGGGGGTAGGGCTCGTCGGGGACCGGCCGGTCGAGGAAGCGGCAGAGCGGCTCCCAGCCCTGCGACGCCTCGAAGACGAGCAGGCGGTCCGCGGGCACGGTCTTCTTGACGTACTCCTCGTGCCGCAGGAACACGTCGATGCAGTGGGCGCGGTCGTCCATCCGGCCGTCGAAGATGCGGTCCCAGATGATCTCCATCGCCCAGCGGCCGAAGCCCTGGACGATCTCGTTGTCCGCCTCGCAGGCCTGCACCGTCGAAGGATAGATCGTGTTCATGATGCTCTCGTACCAGCGCTCCGGGTCGCGCGTGCTCAGGAGGACGCGCGACTCGGGCCAGTGCGCGGCCTGCGCCTCCCACAGGGTGCACGACGGCCAGTCGACCGCGGCGCGGTAGCCCTCGAACAGGGCGTCCCAGTCGATCGGGTCGCCGCGATGAGCCGCGGCCCAGGTCTCGTGGTGTCCCGGGTTCTGCATCACCTCCATCATGTGGTAGCACTTGTCGAACCCGAGCTTCTCGAGCGCGTGCTTGAGCGAAAGCGTTCCCGTGCGGCCGAAGCCGGCGCCGACGACGTCCAGTGCCATGCGTCCTCCTGAGCGACGCATGCTACACCACGGGTGCTCCCGGCTCCGCGGGTCTACGCCGGACGGGAGGCTCGCACGCGTTCGGGCGTGAACGGGATGTGCCGGAGCCGCGCGCCGCAGGCCGCGAAGACCGCATTGGCGATCGCGGCCGGCGTCGGACCCTGGGTCGCCTCGCCGGCGCCCAGGAACGGCGCACCCGGGCGGTCGAGCAGGACGGTCCCGACCTCGGGAATCTCGGGGAAGGTCAGGATCGGGTAGCTCTCCCAGTCGCGGCTCTGGATGCCGTTCCGGTCGAAGCGCACCTGCTCCTTGAGCGCCCAGCTCGCCGACTGCAGGGCGCCGCCCTCGAGCTGGTTCACGAGTCCGTCCGGGTCGATCACCTCGCCGGCGTCCGCTGCGATCGAGAAGCGCAGCAGCCGGATGACGCCGTCGTCGCCCACGGCGACGTCTGCGACGACTGCTGCCCAGGCCTTGCAGTTCTCGTAGCGCGCGAAGCCCAGCCCGCGTCCCGCGCCGTCTGGCGTGCTGCCGGCCTTGGCGACGGCGGCCTCGATCACGTCGCGCGCGCGATCGTCGCGCAGGTGCCGCAGCCGGAACTCGACGGGGTCGGCCCCCGCGGCGCGCGCCAGCTCGTCCATGAACGACTCGATCGCGAACACGTTCGCGAATGCGCCGAGTCCCCGCTGTGACGAGACGCGCAGAGGCAGGTCGTCGACCAGGTGCTTGACGATGCGCCGTCGCCGAAAGGTGTAGAGCGGATCGGCGTTGCGGTGGATGCCGCTGTGGAAGCCGGTGCTCGGGCGTCGCGGGTGGCGCGACATGGGCGGGTCGCGGTGCCACGCGGCCAGCAGCCCCGACGTCTCTCCCATCGGCATGGGACGTCCCGAGTGCGTGTCGCTGTACACATCGTGGCTCCAGTCGACGATCGTTCCTTCGGCGTCGAGGCTGGCGCGCAGGTCGACGAGCATCGCGGAGCCGTACGGCTCCCAGGTGTGCTCGTCCTGGCGGCTCCATTGCAGCAGCACGGGCCGGCCGGGAACAGCGCGGGCGAGCAGGACCGCGTCGAGTGCGGCGTCGTCGGCGCCGTTGTGTCCGTAGCAGCCGGCACCGGGCACATGCACCACCCGAATCGTGTCGGGCTCGACGTCCAGCACCTGCGCGAGGCTCGGCTTGAGCAGTGCCACTCCCTGGCTATGACACCATACGGTGATGGTATCTCCCGATTGCTCGGCGAGCGCGGCCGAGGGGCCGATCGACGCATGCATGTGGTACGGGCGGAAGTAGCGCGCCGAGAGCGTGGTCGTCGCGGGATCGGCGGGGAGCAGCGGCGGAGCGTCGGTCTCCCGCGCCGCGCCGTCGATGACGGGCAGGCTCTGCCGCGGGTTCGCTGTGAGTCGCTCGACCAGGTCGTCCTCGCCGCAGGGGAGCGGCCGCGTCGTCCAGCGCGCGGCCGCGCGCAGCGCCTCGCCCGCAGCGACGGCCTGCTCCTCGCGCAGCGCGACCACGCCCAGGAAGCGACCGTCGCGCACCACCTCGAGCACGCCCGACATTTCGCGCACTCCCGCGTCGTCCACTCCCTGTAGCTCCGCGTCGTACGTGGGGGGCCGGACGATGCGCCCGTGCACCATGCCGGGACGTTCGAGGTCGTGGACGAACCGGCCGCCGGTCGTCACCAACTCTTCCATCTCGCGCCGCGGAGCGGGGCGACCGACCACGCGGTGCTGCTCCGCGGCCTTCGGCTCGGCGCGCTCGCCCACGTCGCCCTCGAAGCGGCGGCCCTCCATCAGCTGCCAGTACGTAAGGGCGGCCTCGCCCCCGCGGACGGTGCCATCGGCGACCTCGAGGTCCGGGATCGGAACTCCGAGCTTCCTGGAGGCCAGCTCGAGCAGGCGCCGGCGGGCCTCGGCCGCGGCCTGGCGCAGCGCGGTGGCGCTCTGCTCCATCGATCCGCTTCCCGCGGTGATCCACTCGTTGGGGCCGTCCGCCGTGTCGGCAGTGCGCACGTCGACCCGCTCGAGGGCGACGTCGAGTTCCTCGGCCGCGATCATGGCGATGGCCGTCGTGAGGCCCTGTCCGAGCTCGGCCTTGCCCGTGAAGACCGTGACCCGGCCCTTGGTCTCGAACCGGACCCAGAGATCCAGCTTCGGGTTGGCGCGCAGCGTCCGCGAGGTCACCCGCGCAGCTCGCGCGCCGCCCGCCGGACTGCGGCCAGGATGCGCGGGTGTGCGCCACAGCGGCACAGCTGGTCGGCGAGTTGGCGCCGGATCGCCTCGTCGTCGGGGTCCGGGTTCCAGGCCAGCAGGGCAGCAGCCGAGACCAGGATGCCGGGCACGCAGTAGCCGCACTGGGCCGCCCGCTCCTCGATGAAGGCGCGCTGCAGGGCGTGCAGGCCCCCCGCTTCGGCGAGTCCCTCGAGCGTGGTCACCTCGCGGCGACCCACCTGCGAGATCGGCAGCCTGCACGAGAGCGCCGATTCTCCCGCGACCAGGACCGTGCAGGCGCCGCACTGCTCGAGCCCGCAGCCGAGCTTGGCGGCCCGCAGGCCCAGGTCGTTTCGCAGCACGGTCAGCAGGGGCGTCGCAGGGTCGACGTCGACCCGGCGCGACTCGCCATTCACCGTGAGTTCGAAGCCCGCCATCCGTACTCCAGATGGTGGCATAATGCTTGCTCTAGTTTCCGCCGGCTCGAGCCACGAGCGCGGCCCCAGGAGGATCTCCCCATGCCCATGAACGTGCAGGCCATTCCGACCGTGTCGGATCGCATCAACCAGATCCGCCTCTCGACCGCGGAGATCGTCAACCGCGAGATCCTGCCCAACGAGAACGCCCTCTGGCGCTGGCGTTCGGACGGGAAGCACAGCGATCGGGACCGGAAGAAGGCCCGCGATATCCGCAACGACATCCAGAACAAGGTCAAGCAGGCCGGGCTCTGGGCGCCGCACCTTCCCGAGGAGTACGGGGGCTGCAACCTCGGCTTCCTCGAGCACGCCTACATGAACGAGGTGCTGGCCTACGCGATCGGCGCCGCGTCGCTCTTCGGCGTGGTCGCGCCGAACTCGGGCAACCAGAAGATCCTCTTGAAGTACGGCACCGAGGAGCAGAAGCAGAAGTGGCTCGTGCCGCTCACCGAAGGCAAGATGCAGTCCGGCTTCTCGATGACGGAGCCCGACAACGCCGGCTCGGATCCGCGCTCGATCAAGACCACGGCGAGCCGCGAAGGCGACGAGTGGGTGATCAACGGCCACAAGTGGTTCACGTCGAACGGCATGGCGGCCGACTTCCTGATCGTCATGTGCCGCACCGACGATCCCGACGGACCGGCCGAGCAGAACGGCAAGATGACGCAGATCATCGTGCCTACCGACACCCCCGGGGTGAACATCGTGCGCGGCATCGAGGTCTGGGGTCGCACCAGCGATCACGCCGAGGTCATCTACGAGAACGTGCGCGTGCCCGCCGCGAACCAGCTGGGGCAGACCGGCTCCGGTCACCAGGCGGCGCAGGACCGGCTCGGCGCCGGCCGCGTCTACCACTGCATGAACTCCGTCGGACAGATGTGGCGCGCCTTCGACCTGATGATCGAACGCCTGGCGAGCCGCGAGGTCCACGGCGGGATGCTCGAAGAGAAGCAGTTCATGCAGGGCTTCGTCGCCGACTCGTACATCGACATCCAGGCGGCCCGCCTGATGACGATCCAATGTGCGGATCGCATGGAGCAGGGTCTCGACGCGCGGACCGACATCTCGGCCATCAAGATCTTCGTGCCCGCCGCCTACACGCGGGTCGTCGACCGGGCGATCCAGGTCTGGGGCGCCGCGGGCGTCTCGGGTGACCTGCCGCTGGCCGGCATGTACCAGGGCGCGCGCACGCTGCGGCTGGCCGACGGGCCGGACGAGGTGCACAAGATCCTGATCGCCAAGAACGTGCTCAAGCGGTACCACGCCGGAGAGGCCTGGGACTTCGGCAACTAGCGCCGCTCCCCTGCAGATATGCCCGAGAACCGGCAGGTCGTGATCGCCTCGCTCCCGACGGGAGCGCTGGCGGAGTCGGACTTCGAGCTGCAGACCGTCGGCGTCCCCGAGCCCGGGCCGGGCCAGGTGCTCTGCCGCACGCTCGCGGTGTCGGTCAGCGCGGGCTCGCGCGCGGGGCTGCAGGGAAGCGCCAGCTATGCGGGCGCGCCCAAGACCGGCATCGTCATGTCGAGCCTGGCGGTCGCGCGCGTCGAGCGCTCGAACGACCCGGCGCTGTCGCCGGGCGACGTCGTCACGTGCGGCGCGGGCTGGCAGGACTGGTCGGTGCACCCCGCGCAGCAGTGCTTCCGGGTCGAAGGCTCCGCAGATCCCGCGCGCTACCTGGGAGTGCTCGGGACGAACGGGCTGACGGCGTACTTCGGCCTGCTCGAGGTCGGCGAGCCGAAGCCCGGCGACACGGTCGTGGTCTCGGCGGCCGCGGGCTCGGTCGGCCACCTGGTCGGCCAGATCGCGCGCATCCAGGGCTGCCGCGTGGTCGGCGTGGCGGGATCGGACGAGAAGTGCCAGAGGCTCGTTGCCGAGCTCGGCTTCGACGCCGCCGTGAGTCACCGCAGCCCGGACTTCCGGCAGGAGTTCAAGGCGGCCTGCGGCGACGGAATCGACGTGTACTTCGACAACACCGGCGGCGACGTGCTGGGCGCAGCGCTGTTCCGCATGAGGAACGGTGGCCGCATCGCCTGCTGCGGGGTGGTGTCGCAGTACGACACGTCGAAGCCCGCGCCCGGACCGCGCGGCGTACCGGGCCTGTTGGTGAACAAGCGCCTGCGCATGCAGGGCTTCCTGGTCTTCGACTGGGCGCAGCGCTACGGCGAGGCGCGAGCGCAGCTCGAAAGCTGGCTCGACTCGGGCGAGCTGGTGGCGTGGCAGGACGAGTTCGAGGGCCTCGAGTCGGCGCCGCGCGCACTCGTGGACCTGCTCGCCGGCGGGAACGTCGGCACCCGCATCGTGCGGGTGAGTCCGGGCTAGCTAACCCAGGCTGAAGAGCTTCTTCGCGTTCTCGCCGAGGACGGCGCGTTGGCGCGGCTCGGAGAGGCCGGCGACGCTGGCGCGGATCCGGTCGGCGGCGTCGATGTGCGAGTCGACGTGGGGATAGTCCGATCCCCAGAGCACGCGCTCCTCGCCGAGCAGGTCGCACTGCGCGTCGATCGAACGCTCGTCGGGATCGAAGACCACCCAGACGTTGCGGCGGAAGTAGTCGCTGGGCTTGTGCTTCATCGACGTCGAGCCGAACCGCTCGTACTTCTCGTCGAGCCGGTCCATCACGTAGCCGGCCCAGCCCGCGCCCGCTTCGACGACCACGGACTTGAGCCGCGGGAACCGGTCGAACAGTCCGTCGCAGACCAACGCCGAGATGGCGGGAATCAGCTGGTAGGTGCCGCCGAGGCCGAAACTGAAGACCATGTTCGAGTCACCGGGCTCGAGCCCGAACCACTGGGTCCCTCCGCCGAGCGAGCGGTTGAGGCGGACGATCAGGTGCAGGCAGACCGGCAGGTCGGCGGCCTGCAGTTCCTGCCAGAGCGGGTCGAAGTCCGGGTGGGACGGGCGCTTGCCGTTCACCGGTTCGGGCGCCAGGAACATGCCCTTGAACCCGAGCTTCAGACAGCGTCGCAGCTCCTCGAGCGCCAGGTCCACGTCGTAGAGCGGCACCTGCGCGATCGGCACGATGCGGCTCGGATCCGCGGACGCGAAGTCCCACTGCCAGCGGTTGTAGGCTCGTGCGTAGGCCATGGCGAGGTCGGGGTCGTCCGGCTTGTCCCAGAGGATACCGATCGTGGGGAAGACGATGCCGGCGTCGACGCGCCAGTCGTCGAGCAGCGCCAGCCGCGCGTCTCCGTTCATGCTCGCGGCGGGCGCGCCGTCCATGTAGCGGAGAGTCGGATCGGTGAAGAGCGTCGAGGCGTCGCACTCCACTCCACCGAGTCCAGCCAGGCCCATCGGCAGGATCACGTCGCCGTCGACGACGAGCTGTTCGGTTCCTGAAGCCGAAGTCGTGATGCGGATCGCGCGGTCCTTGTAGCGGTCCTCGAGGTACTCTTCCCAGAGGCTCGGCGGCTCCAGGACGTGCGAGTCCGCGTCGACTACGAACAGTCTGCCTTCGGGTCGGTCGGCCATCGGCCCGATCATACACGGCCCGCGGACGGTGACTCGAAGCGCCTGTGCTGCTACCCATTGGACCGTTGCTCAACCAGGGGGTAGAGATGCGACGTTACGTCATCGGCTTGATCTCGGCAGCGTGGCTCATGACGGGCTGCGTCTACTCGCACGCCGGTCCCGGAATCCTGTACATGCACGTCGAGGGTCCGCTTGGAACCGCGGTGGAAGACGGCCAGCGCATCGGCGAAGCCTGTGCCCAGAACTTCTGGGCGCTGGTGGCTTGGGGTGACGCGTCGCTCGACGTGGCCAAGCGCGACGGCGGCATCACGCAGGTCCGCGAGGTCAGCTACAAGAGCACGAACGTGCTGGGCTACCAGGAGTTCTGCACGGTCGTGACCGGAAATTGAGGGCGCTGGGGGTCGCGGTCGCCTGCCTGGCGATCGCCACTGCGGGCAACGCGCACGCACAGCAGCCGAATTTGTCCCGCTGCTCGGTCGCGTCGTCCCACACCCACGGCTGCGGCCTGACCTGGATCGCGGGGCCGTCGATGCACGTGGACGACAGCGTTCGCCCGGCGAAGACCGGAAGGGCTTGCGCCTGGAACTTCCTGTGGCTCATGGCGTTCGGCGACGTGCGCGTCTCGACCGCGATGAAGGACGCCGGCATCACGCGAGTCGCTTCGGTGGGCTACCAGACGACCGAGTTGGTGCCGTTCTACCTGGGCGTCTCCCGCTACTGCACGGTGGTGCGCGGCGAGTAGCTCAGGTCCCGAGCTGCCAGTCCGCCTCTCGGCGGAGCTTCTCCATGAACTCGGCCTCGTAGGCCTCTTCGGGCGCCTCGCGTACGAGTCGGTCGAGGACCTTCGCGTCCTCGCCGATCAGGATGCGCCACTGCTCCTTGCGCACGCCGTCGAGGATGATCGTAGCGGCCTGCGCCGCCGTGACGGGCGCGTTGTCGCGGAACTGCTCGGCCATCTGCTGCAGGCCGTGCCGGATCTCGTCGTCGGTGACGCCCTCCGACGGCAGGCCCATCCGCGTCATGCGGTCGCGCGCCACCTCGAGCTGCTCCGAGGTCATCTCCTTGGGCTCGCGGCCCATGGCGCGCGCCGAATTGAGCGCGATCGACGTCCCGATGTGCCCCGGCATGACCAGCGACGCCTTCAGGTGTGGCGCGTTGTTGCGGAAGTCGCCGATCAGCGCTTCGGTAAAGCCCTTGACCGCGAACTTGGCCGCGCTGTACGCGGTGTGTGCGCTCTGCGGCCCGAGCGACGCCCAGAAGCCGTTGACGCTGCTCGTGTTGATGACGTGTCCCTCCTTGCTGGCCAGCAGCATCGGAAGAAATGCGCGCGTGCAGAAGTAGACGCCGTTCCAGCACACGCCGAAGGTCTTGTCCCAGTCCTCGCGCTCGTCGGCGACCATGCTGCCGCCGCCCGCGATGCCCGCGTTGTTGAAGAGCAGGTTGATGTGGCCGCTCGAGATCGTCTCGGCCACGGACTTGCGGAACGCCAGCACCTGCGACTCGTCGGAGACGTCGGCGACGAAGGCGGTGACCTGCGTACCGTCGGGCGCACCCTCGAGCGCGAGCGCCTGCGACTGCTCCATCGTGTCCTCGAACACGTCGCACATCGCCACGTGACAGCCCTCGGCCGCCAACTGGCGCACGAGTTCGCGTCCCATGCCCGTCCCGCCGCCCGTGACTACGGCGACCTTCCCGTCGAATCGCTGCATGCCTGACCTCCGTGCCCTCGTCCTTTCCGAAGGGCGCGCCATCCTACCGCAGACGCGCTGCCGGGATCGCCCCCCACCGGTACTCCGCGTCTCGGACAGCCGCGCTCGGTTGCAATAGGATGGGCCGCCGAGGAAGGGAGAGCGCAGATGGACCCCACCTGGATTCCCGTCGCCTTCGTGCTCGGGCTCGCCGCCCGGCTCGTCGGCCTGCCGCCGCTGGTCGGGTTCCTGGTCGCCGGCTTCGTGCTGAACGGGATGGGCGTCGAAGGCGGGGTCGTCCTGGACCGCCTCAAGGACACCGGCGTCACCCTGCTTCTCTTCACGATCGGGCTGAAGCTCCGCATCGGCAGCCTGCTGCGGCCCGAGGTCTGGGCGGGCGCCACCGTGCACATGCTGCTGACGGTGCTCGTCTTCTCGGTCGCCCTCTTCGGGCTGGGTGCGGCCGGGCTGCCGATGGTCGCCCACCTCGACCCGCCTCGAGTCGTGCTCGTGGCCTTCGCACTGAGCTTCTCGAGCACCGTCTTCGCGATCAAGGCGCTCGAGGCGAGCGGAGAGGGCGGGGCGCTGTTCGGCCGCACCGCCATCGGCATCCTGATCGTGCAGGACGTGTTCGCGGTGCTCTTCCTGGCGGTGGCGGCCGGCAACGCACCGAGTCCGTATGCGCTGCTGCTCTTCCTGCTGATCCCGCTTCGCCCGGTCTTGAACTGGGTGCTCGAGCGCGCGGGCCACGGCGAGCTGCTGATCCTGCTCGGCGCGATGCTCGGCCTGGGGCTGGGCTACAGCCTGTTCGAGTCGCTCGGCGTCAAGGGAGACCTGGGCGCGCTGATCGTCGGCGTGCTGCTGGCTCCCTACGCCAAGTCGGGCGAGCTGTACAAGGCGCTGATCGGCTTCAAGGACCTGTTCCTGGTCGCCTTCTTCCTCGACATCGGCATGGACAAGGGGCTCGACCTCGATCCGCTGCTGATCGCGCTCGTCCTCACGGCGATCCTGCCGCTCAAGGTCGCCCTCTACCTGGGCGTGCTCACCCGCTTCCGGATGCGCGTGCAGTCGTCGCTCCACGCCTCGCTGGCGCTCGCGAACTTCAGCGAGTTTGGACTGATCGTGGCGGCCGTGGCCGTCAGCGTGGGCTGGATTCCGAGCGAGTGGCTCGTCGTCCTGGCGCTGGCGACCTCACTCACCTTCGTGCTGGCGTCTCCCCTCAACGCGAGCTCGCATCGCATCGTCGCGAGGTTCGGTCCTTCGCTCTCGACGCTCGAGACGGCGCGGCTCCATCCCGAGGAGGAGCCGGTCGACCTCGGCGGCGCCCAGGTCGTCATCGTGGGCATGGGCCGCGTCGGGGTCGGCGCGTACGAGGAGGCGGAGAGGCGCCGGCCGGGCCGGGTCATCGGCATGGATCGCGACCCGGTCACCGTGCAGCGGAACCAGGACGCGGGCCGGCGCGTCGTCCTGGGCGACCCCGGAGGCGAGAACCGCATCCGCCCGGTCGGGGAGGACGACGTCGACACGCTGCTGATCGCCGTCGACGACCACGCCGCCGCACTCAGGCTCGCGCGCCGGGTGCGCGAGATCCGTCCCGACGCAACCGTCGCCGCCACGGCCCGCTTCGACGACGAGGTGCAGGCCCTTCGCGAGATCGGGGCCGATCCCGTCTCGAACATGTTCGACGACGCCGGCGCCGGCCTCGCCATCCATACCTTGGCGGACGCGGCAGCGGACGGCTGAGGCGTCTCTACGGCCCTGCGAGCTGCTGGAGCTTGCCGCAGACGGGCGGCGTGAGGCGCGACAGAGGGTTGAGCGGGGCCAGTTGCCGCAGCTCTTCGACCGCGCTCTCGGCCTCTTCGCAGTCGCCGAGGTCGGCGCTGGTCACGGCGAGACCGCCGAGCGCGTAGGCGCGTTGGCGGTCGTCCAGTCCGGGTGAGGCGAGGGCACGGCGGTAGGCACGTTGCGCCTGTTGGACGCGCCCCGCGTCGTTGAGCGCATCGCCGGTGCAGTTCCACTCGCGGGCCGAGCTGCCCCCCTGGACGTTGCAGCCCGCGGCGATCCGGAGGGTCGGCGGTCTCGCCGGCCGTGGATCGTCCCCGGGAGCGGGTTCCGGCTCGAGCAGGAAGCACGCCGACAGGGACAGGGACAGGCTGGCTGCGAGCGCGATCCGGGTTCTCATGGCGCGCGAGGATACGCGAACTTGCCGGTAGACAGGGAGCCCCCGCCCCGCAGACGCCGTTCGCGATAGGATGGGTCCGCGGGCCCGCCGCGGGCGGGGGAGGGGCCGTGGAGGTGCATCGTGGGCGAGGCAAACCGAGAGTTCGACCTGGTCGTGCAGGGCGCTACGGGCTTCACCGGGCGGCTCACGGCCGAGTACCTGCTGGCGCGCTACGGGACGGAGACGTTTCGCTGGGCGCTCGCCGGGCGGAACGAGGCGAAGCTCGAAGAGGTGCGCGCGGCGATCGCGCGCGACACCGGCAAGAGCGCGGAGGGCCTGCCGCTGGTCGTCGGCGACGCTACGGACGCCGCCTCGATGACGTCGCTCGCCGAACGCGCGCGCGTGGTCTGCTCGACGGTGGGACCGTACGCGCTCTACGGCAGCGAGTTGGTCTCGGCCTGCGCCCGCGCGGGCACCCACTACTGCGACCTGACCGGCGAGGTGTTCTGGATGCGCGGCATGATCGACGCGCACCAGGACGAGGCCGCGGCGAGCGGCGCGCGCATCGTCCACGCGTGCGGGTTCGACTGCATTCCGGCCGACCTGGGAGTCTTCCTGGTGCAGCGCGAGATGAACGCGCGGCACGGAGTGCCAGCGTCGCTCGTCAAGATGCGAGTGAGCGGGTTCAAGGGCGGAGGCAGCGGCGGTACGGCGGCGTCGGGCTTCAACATGCTCGAAGAGGCGGCGAGCAACCCCGAGGTGGACCGCGTCACCCGCGACCCCTACGCACTGAACCCGAAGGACCGGCGTCAGGGGCCGGACGGGCCAGACCGGTTTGCGCCCGAGTACGACGACGACTTCGCGCAGTGGACCGGGCCGTTCATCATGGCCGGAGTCGACACCCGCATCGTCCGGCGCACGAACGCGCTGCTCGACTACGCCTACGGAACGGACTTCCGCTACGACGAAGCCATGCTCATGGGCGAGGGCCCGGTGGGGTTCACCAAGGCTGCGGGTCTCGCGGCCGCGCTGCGCGGCGGCATGGCCGCCATGAAGCTCAGCCCGCTGCGGCGGGCCGTCGCTACGCGGCTGCCCGCGCCCGGGACGGGGCCGTCGAAGGCCGTACGCGAGGCCGGCTACTGGGACATTCGGCTCGTGGGCGTGCACCCGGACGACCCGGGAAAGAACCTGCGCGCGCGGCTCACGGGCGACCGCGACCCGGGCTACGGGTCGACTGCCAAGATGCTGGGCGAGTCGGCCGTCTGCCTGGCGCTCGACCTGCTGTCGAGCGCGCCCGGCTTCCTGACGCCGGCCGCTGCCATGGGCGAGCCGCTGCTGACCCGCCTGCGCGAGAACGCGGGCGTCACGGCGACGATCGAAGAGGACTGAGGGAGAGCCGGGATGGGCACAGGCAGGGACGAGTTCGACCTCTCCGGCCGCGTAGCGGTCGTCACCGGCGGAAGCCGTGGACTCGGGCGCGAGATGGTGCTGGGCTTCGCGCGGCACGGCGCCGACGTGGTCATCGCGAGCCGCAAGCTCGACGGTTGCCAGGCGCTGGCCAAGGAGGTCGAAGGCGAGACCGGACGCCGAGCCTTGCCGGTGGCCTGCCACGTCGGCCGGTGGGCGGATTGCGACATGCTCTTCGAGACGACCTACCGCGAGTTCGGGCGCGCCGACGTGCTAGTGAACAACGCGGGCATGTCGCCGCTGTACCCGTCGCTGCAGGAGTGCAGCGAGGAGCTCTTCGACAAGGTGTTGGCCGTGAACCTGCGCGGTCCGTTCCGGCTGACGGCGCTCTTCGGGGCGCGCATGGCCGAGACGTACGGCGGGTCGATCATCAACGTGAGCAGCGTCGCGGCGGTGCAGCCCTCGCCGGTCGAGATCCCCTACGGGGCGGCGAAGGCCGGGCTCAACAACCTGACGCTCGGCACTGCGCGCGCGTTCGGCCCCAAGGTCCGCGTCAACTGCATCATGCCCGGGCCTTTCATGACCGACATCAGCAAGGCCTGGGACCTGGAGGCCTTCGCCGAGAACGCCAAGCGCAGCATTCCACTCGGCCGTGGCGGCGAGCCGGGCGAGGTGGTGGCGGCCGCGCTCTACTTTGCGAGCGACGCGTCGAGCTATACGACCGGGGCGGTGCTCAAGATCGACGGCGGGGCGGCGTACGCACCCGCATGAGCCCGCGCGGTGGCGGCGCGCCGATCGGCTTCGCGCACCGCGGCGCCCGCGCGCACGCGCGCGAGAACACGCTCGAGGCCTTTCGCCTCGCCATCGACATGGGCGCGACGGGCCTCGAGTCCGACGTCTGGCTCACGGCCGACAGTGTCGCGGTGCTCGACCATGACGGTGTGGTCGAGACGCCCACGGGGAAGGTGGGGATCCGCGAGTTCGCGCGCGCCGACCTGCCCGCCTGGATTCCGTCGCTCGACGAGTTCTACGCCGAGTGCGGTGCGGAACGTCCGCTCTCGCTCGACGTCAAGGACGCCACCGCCGCGCCCGAGGTGATCGAGGTCGCGCGACGGCACCGGGCCGTCGAGCACCTCTGGCTCTGCCATCCCGATTGGCGCGTGGTCGCCGGCTGGCGCGCCGAGTCGCGGGACGTGCGTCTCGTCGACTCGACACGCATCCGGCGCATCGACGAGGGTGTCACGGAGCGCGCACGAAGCCTCGTGGCCGCGGAGATCGACGCCGTGAACCTGCACCATACGGATTGGAAACCGGCGCACGTCGAGGCATTCCAGTCAGCGGGGCTGCGCGCGTTCTCCTGGGACCTGCAGACCGACGAGAAGCTTCGCGCCGCGCTCGACCTGGGCGTCGACGCGGTCTACTCCGATCACGTAGACCGCATGATGGCGGCGCTCCGCTGCTAGGTTGCGTCGCTTCCGATCAGCCAGTTGGCCGGATGCGCGTCGGCCGGGAACATGCTGCCCTGCCAGCGCTGCATGCCGCCGATCCAGCGGTCGACGTCGGCGCCCTTGCGCTTGACGTACTCCGCGACCTCCGGGTGCGGCAGCACGTGGAAGCGCTCCTCGCGGATCGCATCGACGACGACCTGCGCCACGTCCTCGGGTTGCAGCACACCGTCCGCGCTCGCGACACCCGG
>JAFDDB010000079.1 GCA_019311115.1 Deltaproteobacteria bacterium | reverse complement strand
CGTTCACTACCACGCCAGAGAGCGCCACCACGCCCAGGATGGACATGAAGCTGAGGTTCGGGATGAACATGATCAGGTGTCCCGAGATCGCCCCGATCATGCCGAACGGGATCACGGCCATGACGATCAACGGCTGCGAGTACGAGCGCAGGGGGATGGCGAGCAGCGCATAGACGCCGAAGAGCGCCAGCAAGTAGCCGCGGATCAGGCCGCCGACGGCGCGCGCCTGCTCTCGCTGCTGCCCCTGGAGCGAGTAGCTCATGCCCGGGTAGTCGCTCAGGATCTGCGCCAGCGTCGCCTTGCGGAGGTTGCCGACGACCTCGTCAGAGGTGATCTGCGAGCGGTCGATGGCCGCGGTCACGTTGACGACGCGCTGGCGTTCCGCGCGCTTGATCGTCGAGAAGCCGCGCCCGGTCTCGGCCTGCGCCACGATCCCGAAGGGCACCTCGGAGCCGCTGTCCGTGCGGATGCGCATGTCTTCCAGGTCGCCGAGCGAGCGGCGCTGGTGCTTCGGGTAGCGGACCATCACTCGAACGTCGTCGCGTCCCCGCTGGATGCGCTGCGCCTCCTCGCCGTAGAAGGCCTGACGGACCTGCCGGGCCAGGTCGCGGAGCGTCACGCCGAGTATCTCGGCCGAGGGCAGGATCTTGAGCTTGACCTCGCGCTTGCCCGAGCGGAACGAGTCGGCGACGTCGTAGACGCCCGGATACGCGCCGAGCTGCTCCTTGATCCGGTCGGCCGCCTCGCGAAGGTGCGCGACGTCCGGGCCCTGCAGCTGGATGTCGATGTCGTTCCCCGCCGAGAACATCGACGACGCGAACGTGAGCTCGATCGCGTCCGGCACGGGGCCCGTGAGCTCGCGCCAGCGCTGCGCGACGGCGGCGGTCCCGATTTCCCGCTCCTCTCCGGGGATCAGCTCGACGGTCACCTCGGCCAGGTGGCTGGCCGAAGTCCGCGCCGCGTCCCCCGGCGGTCCGTGCGCTCGGGCGCCCGCCTGCTCGCCGATCGCCGCCAGCACGTGGCGGACCAGGCTCCGGCCCTCGGGCGCGTAGACGGGGTCGAGCTCCCGCTGGACGTCGCGGAGCGCGTCCACCAGTTGGCGCGCGGCCTGCTCGGTCACCTCGACGGGTGCGCCCGTCGGCATGGTGATCTGGGCGGTGATGAAGTCGGCCTCGACCGGCGGAAAGAACGTGAACGGCAGGCGGTTTCCGGCCACCAGCCCCAGCATGACCAGGAAGGCGGCGATCCCCGAGGCGAGCGTCGTGTAGCGCCACTCGAGCGCGCGCTCGAGGAACCGCGCGTAGGGCACCTGGATGAAGTGCTCCAGCCCCGCGGCGCAGCGCTGCTGCAGTCGCGCCCACGGACCGGGCTTGGCAGGCTCGGTGCCCGAGCCGTGCGCCAGGTGAGACGGCAGCACGAGCTGCGACTCGATCAGCGAGAAGACCAGGCACAGGATCACGACGAACGCGATGCCCCAGAAGATCTGCCCCATCGTCCCGGGCACGAGGAGCATCGGAGTGAAGGCCATCACCGAGGTCAACACTCCGAAGATCACCGGGATCGAGACCTCGAGCGTGCCGTCCACGGCCGCCTTGATCGGGTCGTCGGTCCGGCCCTGGTGCGTATGGACGCTCTCGCCCACGACGACCGCGTCGTCCACGAGAATGCCGAGGACCAGGATGAACGAGAAGAGCGAGATCATGTCGATCGAGAGTCCGAACCAGGGGAAGGTGAAGAGCGCTCCTGCGAAGGAGATGGGGATGCCGAGGGCGACCCAGAACGCGAGCCGCGCGCGCAGGAACAGGGCGAGGATCAGCAGGACCAGCAGGAAGCCCATGCGGCCGTTGCGCATCAGGATGTCGATGCGGCCCTTGATCAGCTCCGTGGTGTCGCGCCAGACCGTCAGGGTCACGCCGTCCGGAAGCTGCGCGTTCTTCTCGGCCACGAACTTCTTGACGGTGCTCGCGACCTCGAGCGCGTCCTGCTCGCCGACCCGGAAGACCCGCACGACAACGGACGGCTTCCCGTCGAAGAACGCGCTCTTGTCGCTGTCCTCGAAGCCGTCGACGACCCGGGCCACGTCGCCGAGCGTCACACGCGTGCCGTCCTTGTCGGAGAGCAGGGCAAGCTCCTCGAACTCGCGTCCGACATAGGCCTGCCCCTTGCTCCGCAGCAGGATCTCTCCGCCCTCGGTCTTGAGTGAGCCACCGGGCATGTCGAGCGACGAACGGTCCACCGCCCGCACCACCTGGTCGAAGGTCAGGCCGTGACGGCGCAGGGCCTCCTCGGGGACTTCGATCGAGATCTCATAGGGGCGGACGTTGGTCAGCTCGACCTGCGTGATGCCAGCGAGCTGAGAGATCTCGTCGCGGATCTGCTTTCCGATCTCCTTGAGGCTGCGCTCGCCGATCGATCCCGAGAGCGCCAGGTCGATCACCGCGCGGCGCAGCGTGGGCTGCGACACGATCGGCTTGTCGGCGCCTTCGGGGAACGTGGTGATGCCGTCGACGCGGTTCTTGATGTCCGACAGGACCCGGTCTGCGTCGACGCCCTGGATCAGCTCGGCCGTCACGCCGCACGCGCCTTCGGTCGCCGACGACGTGACGCGCTCGATGCCCTCGACGCCGTCGATCTCCTCCTCGATGCGTACGCAGATGCCCTCTTCGATCTCCTCGGGCGCGGCTCCCCGGTAGCTGACACCGATCGAGACGAGCGGCACGTCGATGTCGGGGAAGGCGCGAATCGGGATCGTGAAGAGCGCCGCCGTGCCGCCGACGAGCAGCAGGGCCATGACCAGGTTCGCCGCCACGTGGTTTACGGCGAACCACTCGATCACGCGCCTCACAGCCGCTGTTCCTTCGGTGCCGCGGCCGGACCGACCGCGCGCACCTGCATGCCGTCGACCACCGTCTGGATCGGCGAGATGCAGACGCGCTCGCCTTGCCGCAGTCCGTCACGGATCACGACCTCGCTCCCGTGTGCGCGCAGCACGTCGACGTCCCGGAAGCGCAGTCGGTCCTCGGCGTCCACGACCCACACCTGGTCGCCGTCCCGGAGTGCCGAGCGCGGCAGGACGCTGGCGCCGCGGGCCAGGTGGCCCTGGATCTCGGCCTCGACGAAGAGCCCGACCGCGAGTGGCGCGCGGTTGCCGTCGGGCCCGGCGCCGTAGGGATCCGCGATGCGCGCGACCGCGTGGACCATGCGGCTGCGCGGGTCGATCTCACCCTCGGTGCGCACCACGCGCCCCTCCCACTCCTGCTCCGCGCCGGCGAACCGCGCCCGCAGCGTCACCCGCGGTGCGTCGTCGGGCGGAGCGTCGTGGCGGAGCGCCAGCGGGAGGTCGATGAAGGCGAGCTGGCTGTCGGGAATCGGCAGGCGCACCTCTGCGTAGTCGACAGCGTAGATGCGCCCGATCGACGAGCCGCGGTTCACGAACTGGCCCACGTCGACCTTCTCTTCGCGGACGCGGCCCGCGTACGGGGCGCGCATCTCGGTGCGCTCGAGGTCGCGCTCGGCCTTGCGCAGCGACGCCGTCGCCTCACGCAGGGCGGCGTTGGCGACCCGCTCGTTGTTGATGGCGCTGTCGAGCTCGGCGGCGCTCGCGACCTTGCGCTTCTCCAGTCCGCGTTGGCGCGCGAGTTCGCGGGAGGCGCGGCGGTGGTCGCTGCGCGCGCGTTCGAGCGCGGCGCTCGCTCGCTCGGCGCCGACCTCGTAGTCGAGGGGATCGACGCGCAGGAGCGGCTCTCCCTTCTCGAAGCTCCCGCCAGAGACCAGCACCGGCGAGACCCACACCACGGGGCCGGAGACCTCGGGCACCAGGTCGCTCTCGGTGCGGGGCGCGACGGTGCCGTGCGTGCGCACCGTCAGCTGCACGTCGCGCAGCTCGACCTCGAGCACGCGGACGAGCGGCCTCGGTACCTCCGGCGTCTGGCGGGAGACCGCCGGCCGGGTCAGGAAGAGCGCCAGCCCGCCGAGCGCACCGACGCCGATCACCGCGATCGGCAGCAGGATCTTCAACCGTTCGCGCGTCACGAGTCGGCTCCGTTCAGGGGCTTGGCCGAGAATCCGGCGGCCAGGAAGTGCACCAGGTGGTCGATCCGTTCCTCCTCGTCGAGTCCCGGGGCGTCGGCGAGGTCGGGAGGATGACGCCCGGCGAGCGCCGAGACCATCGCACCGATCGTGATCTGGATGCGCAGGTAGACCTCTTCGGGCTCGAGGTCGGGCAGGGCGCGCTCCAACGCGGCCGCGAACCTCTGCATCACGCGGGAGAAGAGCCCCTCCATCAGCGGGTGCACGATCTCGAGCGGCTCGCTGTGCAGCAGCGCCGACAGCCGCTGCACGACCTCGGCGTTCTCGGGCGACGCGTGGCGGAACGCGAAGGCCGGCCGCACCAAGGCGTTCAACAGGTCGAGCGGTGGGATGTCGCCGTTCGGGTGGGCCGCTTCGAGCGCGTCGAGCTGCGCGATGCGCGCGGCGTTGATCGCGTCGATGTGGCGCGACAGCGTCGCGACCAGCAGTTCGTGCTTCGACCCGAAGTGGTAGTGCACCGCGGCCAGGTTGACGCCCGCCTCGCGCGTCAGCGCGCGCAGCGAGGTGCCGCGGAAGCCGTGCGAGCCGAAGAGCCGGTCCGCCGCCCCCAGGATCCGCTCGCGAGTCGTCGCTTCGGCCATCGGACCTCCGGATTCGGAGTGATTCAAACGTTTGTTTGAATCCTACTGCGGGAGCCGACCGGGAGCAAGGCCCCGCAGGCCCCGCGCGGTGGCGCACGCGAGACGCCCGGGCCCGCGCGTGCGGGCTCGCGTGCTGGCCTTGCCCTCCGTGCTGGGGCACTCTCCGGCGCGCGACTGGCCCTGGACGCCTTCGGGCCGACCCGCTCGACCCCCCACTCCGCGACCCCCACCCCCCATCCCCGGAAAGGAACTCGTCATGAAGGAAGCCGTCATCGTCTCCACCGCGCGTACGCCGCTCGGCAAGGCCTACCGCGGAGCGTTCAACAACATCGAGTCGCCGAGCATGGCGCACTTCGCGCTGGAGGCAGCCATCGAGCGTGCCAAGATCGACCCGGCCGAGATCGACGACGTGATCATGGGCGCGGCGCTCCAGCAGGGGACGCAGGGCTTCAACGTGGCGCGCCAGTGTGCGATCGCCGCCAAGCTGCCGGTGGGCGTCGCCGGACAGACCGTGGACCGCCAGTGCTCGTCGGGGCTGATGAGCATCTCGATGGCCGCCAAGCAGATCATGGCCGACGGCATGGACGTGGTGGTCGCGGGCGGTCTCGAGTCGATCAGCCTGGTGCAGAACGCGAACATGAACTCGCACCGGACGGGCGACCCGATCGTGCTCGAGCGCGCGCCCGCCGTGTACATGGCGATGATCGGCACGGCCGAGGTCGTCTCGAAGCGCTACGACGTGTCGCGCGAGTCGCAGGACGCGTACTCGTTCCAGAGCCAGCAGCGCACGGCCGAGGCGCAGCAGGCCGGCTTCTTCGACGACGAGATCGTCCCCTGCACGGTGAACAAGCTCTTCACCGACCGGGAGACGGGCGACACACACACCGAGGACGTCACGATCGAGCGCGATGAGTGCAACCGGCCCAGCACGACGCTGGAAGGTCTAGCCTCGCTCAAGCCCGTGAGCGGCCCCGACGGCTACATCACCGCCGGCAACGCGAGCCAGCTTTCCGACGGCGCCTCGGCCTGCGTGCTGATGGAGTCGAAGCTCGCCGAGAAGCGCGGCCTGAATCCGCTCGGCATCTACCGCGGAATGGCCGTGGCCGGCTGCGAGCCCGACGAGATGGGGATCGGTCCGATCTACGCGGTGCCGAAGCTGCTCGAGCGCAACGACCTGACCATGGACGACATCGGCCTCTGGGAGCTCAACGAGGCCTTCGCGTGCCAGGTGGTGTACTGCCGCGACAAGCTCGGCATCCCGGACGAGAAGCTCAACGTGAACGGCGGCGCGATCTCGATCGGCCACCCCTACGGCATGAGCGGAGCGCGCATGGTCGGTCACGCGCTGATCGAAGGCCGCCGGCGCGGGGAGAAGTACGTGGTCATCACCATGTGCGTCGGCGGTGGCATGGGTGCCGCGGGTCTCTTCGAGGTCGCCTGACCCGATCGATCCTGGAACCGCCTGACCTGGTCCTTCAACCGGACGGGGCCCGGGGCGCGGCGACGCCGTCTCCGGGCCCCTCGTTCGTTCTGCGCAGGTCCTGCTCCCTGGTACGATCTCCACAGGAGGTCGCCCAGCCATGTCACGCGCCCGGCCCGCTCTCGCTCGAATCGGCCGCGGGGCCTGTCTGGCCGCGTCGCTGCTGTTGCTGGCGGCGGCGCTCCCCGCGGAGGCCGACGCGGAGCGGCGAGCGCGGTTCCGGACCGGTCCCTCGACCCGCGCGCCCGGCGCGATCGCGCGCGACTGGCTGCGGAGCGAGCAGCTCGCGCGCGGCGTTCACCCCTCCGAGCTGGCGGAGTGGCGCGAGCTGAGCCGTCACACGGGGCGGCGCTCCGGTCTCGAGTACCTGTACCTGCGCCAGCAGATCGGCGGTATCGACGTGTGGAACAGCGACGTCGCCATCGGGATCACGCCGGACGGCCGGCTGGTCGGCGTGCGCGCCCGCTTCGTCTGGCCTGCGCGAGTACGCGCCCGCCCGCGCAGACCCGTCCTGGACGCCGCGCAGGCCGTCGAGGCGGCGGCGTCCTGGCTGCGGATCCCGCTCCGGGGAAGGCCGGCAGTCCGTTCGCAAGACGGCGGCCCGGCGCGCCGGTCGGTGGTGTCGCCGGCGGGCCTCACGTCCGAAGACGTCGAAGCGCGGCTCATGTACCTGGAAGCCGGGGACGGCTCGCTCAGCCTGGTCTGGAACTTCGACCTGCCGCTCGTTGACGGGCGCCACTGGTGGGTGATGAACGTGGACGCGCGCACCGGCCACGTGCACACGCAACTCGACCGGGTGCGGCAGGCAGCGTACACGGTCTACGCAATTCCCAAGGAGAGCCCCGACGACGGCCCGCGTACGGTCGAGACCGACCCGTACGATCCCCGCGCCGCGCCCTTCGGCTGGCACGACACGAACGGCACAGCCGGCGCGGACTCGGAGCGGAGCGAGGGCCTGGCGGTGTTCGCGGCGGACAACTCGGGCCCGGGTCGGCTGCGCCTCGCCGACGGCGGCGAGAGCCAGGTCTTCCACTTCCTCCACGACCCGAACGGCGACCCGGCCGCGTACCCGGAGGCCGCCGTCACGAACCTCTTCTACTGGAACAGCGTGCTGCACGACCTGCACTTGCGCTACGGGTTCGACGAAGGCGCGGGCAACTTCCAGATCATCAGCTACGGCTCGGATCCGAACACCGTGCCGGGCGACGACGTGACGGCGCTGGCCCAGGACCGGAACGACACGAACAACGCCAGCATGGCTACGCCCCCGGACGGATCGAGCCCGACCATGCGCATGTACCTTTGGACGGTACCGGTGCTCGACGTGACGCAGCCCGCCGCGATCGACGCCCGCTACGAGGCGGGCGAGGCGCTGTTCGGACCGGCGCTCACGACGACCGGAGTCGCCGGAACCGTCGTCGCCGCGCTCGATCCGAGCGACGGCAGCGGCGCGAGCACCTTCGACGCGTGCTCGGCGCTGACGAACCCCGGAGCGGTCTCGGGCAAGGTCGCGCTCGTCGACCGGGGAGGCTGCAACTTCGTCGACAAGGTGGACAACGCGGAGACGGCCGGTGCCATCGGCGTGATCGTGGCGAACAACCTGGACGGCGCGGTGATCCCGATGGGCGCGCCCGCTCCGCCGAATCCGACGATCGACATCCCCTCGCTGATGGTCCGCAAGAGCGTCGGCGCCTCGATCCGTGCCGAGCTCGCCTCCGCCACGGTGACCTCGCGCCTGCAGCTGAGCAAGCGCGACTCGGATTTCGACAACGGCGTGATCGTCCACGAGTTCGGCCACGGCGTCAGCACGAGGCTGGCCGGCGGAGCCGGGAACGCGAGCTGCCTGTTGAGCGGCCAGGCCGGGGGGATGGGAGAGGGCTGGAGCGACTTCTGGGCGCTCGCCCTGACTGCGAAGACGGGGCAGGACGGTGCCGACGCGCGCACGATCGGCAGCTACCTGGTCGGCGAGCCGGGCATCCGCAACTTCCCCTACAGCACCGACCTGTCGGTGAACCCGCAGACCTTCGGCGACGTGGGCACGGCGTCCGGGCCGCACGCGATCGGCGAGATGTGGGCGGCTTCGCTCTGGGAGGTCTACTGGCTGTTGGTGGAGAAGTTCGGCTTCGAGGCCGACCTGTACTTCGGCACCGGCGGAAACATCATCGCCCTCGAGCTGGTGACGGGCGGGCTCAAGCTGACCCCGTGCGACCCGTCGTTCATCGACGCGCGCGACGCCATCCTGGCGGCGGACCTGGCGAGCCACGGGCAGGCCCACGAGTGCACGATCTGGCGCGGCTTCGCGAAGCGCGGTCTGGGTTACGGCGCGTCCGGGTCCGGCCTGAACCCGACCGAGGACTTCGCCCTGCCCGATGAGTGCCCGCTCTGCGGTGATTCGGACACCGACGGACTCGTGACGCAGACCGACGAGGGCGCGATCCGAACGGAGCTCTCCGTGCCCGGTACGTTCTCTTCGGAGGAGCTCGCCGACTGCGTTGCGCGCTCGTTCTCCGGAGCCTGCGGCATCGTCGAGGTCGCGTTGCTGCGTCGCGGCCTGGCCGGACTCGAGCCGGGGCTCGACCAGGGCTGTACCGCCGCTCCGTAGTCCGCTCCGCCAGAACGGACCGCCCGCGGTACCATGCGGATGGGAGACGTGGCGGCCATGGAGTTCCGGCAGACCCTTCGCATCGTCTGGCTCCCGGTACTGCTCTCGTGCGCGGCCCTGGCCGCGCTGGTCGTGTGGACGCAGGGCGGCGGCCGGTGGCTGGGCGAGGAGCTGCTCGATCCCGAGCAGCGCGCGTGGCTCGAAGCGCACCGGGGCCGTGTCGTGCTGGGCTACGACCCGCGCGCGCACCCGGTCGAGTTCCGCAACGAAGCCGGCGAGTTCGACGGCATGGCCGCCGACCACCTGCACCTGCTCGAGCGCAAGATCGGCTTCGAGTTCCGGGTGGCCGAGTTCGACAGTTGGGAAGAGGCGGTCGAGATGGCGCGGGCGGGAAAGATCGACCTCCTGCCCGCGGTCGCGCGCACGCCCGAGCGCGAGGACTTCCTGCTCTTCACGGATGCGTACCTGTCGAGCCCGACGGTGATCCTGGTGCGCGACGACGGCCCGGACGCGCTCACGCTCGGCGACCTGCACGGACGCAGCGTCAGCGTTGCCCGAGGCTGGGCCATCGAGTCGTACCTGCGCCGCGAGCACCCCCAGATCGACCTTCGTCCCGACCCCGACCTGACGCAGGGACTGGTCGACCTGTCGCTCGGGCGCGTCGACGCCGCGATCTCCGTGCTGGCGATCGCCGCTGCCCTGATCGAGCGCGAGGCGCTGACGAACCTGCGGATGGCGGGCGACGCCGGAAGGACGGTCGAGCTGCGGATCGGCTCGCGAGCCGACGAGCCCGTGCTGCACGAGATCCTCGAGCGGGGCCTGGCGTCCATCAGCCGGGCCGAGAGGCTCGAGATCACGCGGCGTTGGGTTCCGCTGACCGACGCTCCCGGCGCGGGCTGGCAGGTCTGGCTCGGCACCGGAGCCGGCGGGGCGCTGCTCCTGCTCGCGCTCGGCAGCGTGCTGGCCTGGAACCGCGCCCTGAACCGGATCGTGCAGCAGCGCACCGGCGACCTGGAGCGCGAGCTGGCCGGACGCGAGAGCGCCGAGGCAGCGCTCAGCGACAGCGAGCAGAGCCTGGCCGTCAGCCTCGAGGCCATCGGCGACGCCATCATCGCCACCGACTCCAAGGGGTGCATCGTTCGCATGAACCGCGCCGCCTGCGAGCTCGTCGGTGCCACCTTGGAGCAGTCGTTCGGGCGGCCGGCGCGCAGCGTCTTCGCGCTCCTCGACCGCGTGACGCGCGAGCCCGTCGCCGGTGCACTCGAGACCGTGCTCGCCTCGCCCGACACCGTGGGCGTGAGCGCCGACGCCCTGATCGTGGCGCATGACGGCTGCGAGGTTCGAATCTCGGAGACCTGCGCGCCGCTCCTGAGCCGCGCAGGTCAGGTCGTGGGGACCGTGCTGGCGCTGCGCGACGTGACCGAAGAGCACGAGCTTCGCGACCGGCGGCTCGACTCGCGCCGTCTCGAGGCTGTGGGCCAGCTGGCGGGCGGACTGGCGCACGACTTCAACAACCTGCTGGCCGCCATCATGGGCAACGCCGAGCTGATCCAGCTCGACGGTGACGCCGACTCGGCCAACCGCGAAGCGCTCGACGAGATCGTCAAGGCGTCGCAGCGCGCCGCGAACCTGACGCGCCAGCTGCTGGCCTTCTCGCGGGCCGGGCACGTCGAGCAGCGGGACATCGAGGTTCATGCGCTGATCGAGTCGCTGGTAGACGAGCTGGGCCGTGAGCGGGATGCGCGCGTCCGGCTCGAGTGCGAGCTCGATGCGGAGGGCTCGAACGTGCGCGGGGACCCGCAGCAGGTAGAGAACGTGCTGCGGGATCTGTGCGCGAACGCCCTCGACGCGATGCCGGTCGGCGGCACCCTCAGCATCGGCACGCGCAACGTGGTTCCGAACCGCGAACGGTTGCTCAGCCACCCCGGGCTGGCACCCGTCCCGCACCTGGAGATCCGCATCCGCGACACCGGTGTGGGCATGTCACCGGACGTCCTCGCGCGCGTCTTCGAGCCGTTCTTCTCGACCAAGCGCGCGCGCGGAGCGGCCACCGGCCTGGGGCTCGCGGGCGCGTACGGATCGATCCGCAGCCACGGCGGAGCGATCGAGGTCGAGAGCCGCCCCGGAAGCGGTGCGACTTTTACCGTCCTGCTGCCGCTGGCCGAGAGGCCCGACGACCAGGCGCCCCCGGTGGTCGCGGGAGAGGGACGGGTGCTGGTCGTGGACGACGACGACGGCGTTCGGCTGCTGGCCTCGAAGGTGCTCGGCGGGCTCGGCTACGACGTGGCGACGTGCGGCGACGGGCTCACGGCCGTCGATCTGTTCAAGAAGCACCATCGCGAGATCGGGCTGGTGCTGCTCGACCTGACGATGCCGCGGCTCAGCGGCGAGAACGTGTTCGACCGCATGCAGGAGATCGACGCGAGCGTGCCGGTGATCATCGCGTCGGGCTACGTCGAGAGCCCGACCGCGAGGGGAATGCTCGAGCGCGGCGCGCGCGGCGTCCTCTGGAAACCCTTCCACATCGACGACCTCGCGCGCACGGTGCAGGAGCACGTCGTGCCTTCGAAGGACCGCGAACCGAGCTAGCCAGCGGCGTCAGGCCAGACTCGTCGGCTCCGGCCAGCGGCTCACGGGCTCGCCGCCCTCGGACGCCTCGCGGTACAGGCGGAACATCGTCGCCAGGGCGTCGTCGCGGTCCCGCGACTCGAGCAGCGCGTTCAGCAGCAGGCGTTGCCATCGCGCACCCGTCCGGTGCCGCTGGGTGCGTTCGGCGACGCAGTCGAGCAGCGGCGCGCTCTCGTCCGGGTCCACGCCGGCCATGTCGAGTCCGCGGCGGGCGCACGGAAGCAGGCGCTCGATCAGCTCGCGGGCGTCGACCTCGACCGGTTCCGCTCCCGGCTCCGGCGGCCAGAAGAGGCGCGCGTCGAGCCCTTGCTGGGCCGCCCGGTAGAACGAGTGGTGCGCTCTCTCGAACGGGAAGCTCGGAATCAGCGCGTCGGCCTCCGCCGCGAGTCCCAGCCCGAGCCCGACCAGGAACGCCGTGCTCGCGACCATGTCGGCGACGGTCGGTCCGGCGGGAAGCGCGCGCATCTCGATGCGCAGGTGGCCGCTCTCGTCGGGGTCGTAGATCCCGCGGTTCCAGCACCAGACCGTTCCCTGGTGCAGGCGCAGCTCCTCGAGCCGTGGCAGCCGTCCGGAGCGCAGGCAGTCGAGCGGAAGCTCGTCGCTCAAGACGGGGAGGAGCGGTTCGTGGAGCTTGACGTTGTCCGCGAAGAGCTCGAAAGCGCTCTCGCGCACCCAGCCGCTGCCGAACGATACGCGGGCTTCCCGGCCGCCCCCCAGGCGTTCCGAGCTGCGGCGCACGTCGATCGACTGCTTGAACAGCGCGACCCGCGTCTCCTCCCAGAGCCGGTGGCCCAGGAAGGTGGGCGAGTTGCCCGCCGCGGCCAGCGCGGGCGCCGTCGCCAGCTGGATGGCGTTGTAGGTCCGCGCGAACTCGTCCGGCGGAACGCGCAGGTGGATCTGCAGCGACGTGTTCGCGCCTTCGAACGTCACGTGGTCCGTCGTGATCTCGAGCGGGTCCTGGCCGTCGATGTCCACCAGGAACGGCTCGTGGCGCAGCCGCGCGAGCGCCGCCGACAGCGCGCGGAAGCGCGGCGTGTCGGTCATCGCCTCGCCCTGCAGGTCCGACGCGCGCAGCGTCGGCAGGATGCCGATCAGCGCCACGTCGGCGTCGCGCGTGCGCGCCGCCCGCCGCACTTCCGCGAGAGCGTCGTGCATCTCGTTGGCCAGGGCGGTGAAGGGCCGGCCCTCGAGCGGCGCGTAGCGCAGGTTGCACTCCAGGTTGAAGCGGTCGAGCTCGACGGTGAGCCGCGGGTCCATGGTCTCGCGCAGGACCGCCAGGTTCTGCGGCAGGGGCCGCCCCGCCGCGTCGATCAGGCTCAGCTCGAGTTCGGCGCCGAGAGTCGGCGGGCCCGCGCCGAAGCCGGGCGTCTGGAGCATCTCGCGCAGCGCCTGCAGGCACTCCTCGAGCCGCGCTGCGAAGAAGGCGTACTCGGCGTCGTCGAACTGGTCGCGGTCGATCTGCAGGCCCATTCGGCTATGGGAGCCCCGCAGCGCGCATTCCCGCGACCAAGCGCTTCGAGCGTTCGTCGCGCCCTGCGTCGGTGGCCTGGACAAACTGGTCTACGCGGAAGTCGGGGTTCAGCCGCCGCACCTCCGTCGCCTGGGCTCGCGCGCACTCCGTGCGGCCGAGGTCGGCGCACACGCCCGCGAGCGCCGCGCGCGCGTTGACGAAGCGCGGGAAGGCCTCGATGAAGCCCTTGAACTCCGCGGCCGCGCGCTCGGCCTGTCCGAGCTGCCAGAGCGCGTTCCCGCGCTGGAAGCGGAAGTAGTCGGCCCGCATCGGATCGAGCCGGGTGGCCAGGTCGAGCTCCTCGAGCCCCTCCTCGAGCTGCGACGAGAAGAGCAGTGCCGATGCGAGACCCCAGTGAGCGACGGCGGCGCCCGGGTGGAACTCCACCGCGCGGCGTCCCGCTTCGATCGACTCCTCGCTCCGTCCCATGGAGCCGTACGTGAACGCGAGCGTGGCGTTGGCGGTGGCTTCCTCGGGATCGACCTCCACGGCCCGCCGCGCCGCGGCCAGGGCGCCTTCAATCGTCTCCGGCGACATGTCGAGCTGTGAGATGAATGCGAAGATCTGGGCGATGGCCAGGTACGCGTACGGCCGGGCGTACTCCGGGTCCAGCTGGATGGCGCGCTCGAGGTGGTCGACCGCGCGCGCGTTGCTCTCGCGGCTGCTCTGCACCATGAAGTGCAGGCCGCGCATCATCTCCGCCTGGGCCTCCATGTTCTCGGTGCCGGGATTGGCGCCGAGCCGCAGCTTCTCCTCGGGAGTCAGGCTCACCTTGAGCGCCTCCACGATGCGGTGGGTCACCTCGTCCTGGACCTCGAAGATGGCGCGCGCGTCGCGGTCGTAGCGGTCGGCCCAGACGTGACTCCCGCCCTGGGTCTCCACGAGCTGCGCGGTGATGCGCAGCCGGTCGTCGGCGCGGCGCACGCTTCCCTCGAGCACGTAGCCCACGCCGAGCTCGCGCCCGACCTGCTTCACGTCCACGTTCTGCCCCTTGTAGGTGAACGACGAGTTCCGCGCGATCACGAACAGCCCCGAGACCTTCGACAGGTCGGTGATCAGGTCCTCGCTGATCCCGTCAGCGAAGTACTCCTGCTCGGGGTCTCCGCTCATGTTGGCGAAGGGAAGCACCGCAATCGATGGCCGGTCCGGCAGCGGGAGGGTCTCCTGGGGCGGCTCGCGCGGAGGCAGCGGGTTCGAGAAGGGCCCCAGGAAGACCGCGACGAAGAATAACGCCGCCGCGAGCGTGAACAGCGCGATCCAGCCGAGCGGCCAGGCGCGGCTGCTCGTCGACAGGCCAGGTTCCGGAGCCGTCGCTTCTGCACGCGCCCGCACCGCGAAGGCTCGCACCGGCTCCGCGATGTTCTTGAGCGTCTGCGGGCCCAGGTCGCGGGACTCGAGCGGGAGCTTCCCGCTGACCAGGTCGTGCACGTGACCCGACAGGCAGATCCCGCCGGGGTCGGCCAGGGGCTCGAGCCGGGCAGCGATGTTGACGCCGTCGCCGTACAGTCGCTCGCCGTCGGCGCGCACGTCGCCGACGTGGATTCCCATTCGGAACTGCATCCGGCGGTCGTTCGGCAGCTGGGCGTTCCGCGCCGCGAGCACGCCCTGAAGCTCGAGCGCGCACCGCACGGCGTCGAGCGCGCTGGGGAACTCGGCCAGCACGTTGTCGCCGGGCGAGTCGACGACGCGGCCATGGTGCTCGCGCGCGAGCAGCGAGAACTGCTCGCGGTAGGCCGTGACCGTGCGGATCGCGGCGTCCTCGTGCTCGGCCATCAGCCGGCTGTAGCCGACCGCGTCCGCGCTCAATATGGCCGCGAGCCTGCGTTCGAGACCTTCCGGGTCCACATCTCCCTCCGTGCAGTGAATTCTAGGCGGCGGTTCCCCCTGAGTCACTCGCGGGGGAGTTCCCGGCCCCAGCGGTCTGTCTGTTGACACTCCGGATCGAGCGTCCGTAGGGTACGTCGGCTCCGCCGCACCGGAGCACCACCTGCCAGGGAGACCCATGCAGACCGTCCGCACGCCCGGCGAACGATTCGAGAACCTGCCCGGCTACCCGTTCGCCCCGCACTACAGCGAGGTGCCTTCCGGGGACGGAGAAGGCGAGGGCGGGACGCTCCGCATCCACCACCTGGACGAAGGTCCCGCAGACGGCGAAGTGGTCCTCTGCCTGCACGGCCAGCCGACCTGGTCCTTTCTGTACCGCAAGATGATTCCCGTCTTCGTCGAGGCGGGGTTCCGCGTGATCGCGCCGGACTTCGTGGGCTTCGGGAAGTCGGACAAGCCGGTGTCGATCGACGACTACACCTATGCGAGGCACGTGCAGTGGATGAGCGCATGGCTCGAGGGACTCGACCTGCGCGGGCTGAACCTGTTCTGCCAGGACTGGGGTGGGCTGATCGGTCTGCGCCTGGTTGCGGCCTTTCCCGAGCGGTTCTCACGCGTCGTGGCGGCGAACACGGGACTCCCGGACGGCATGGGTCTCCCGCCCGAGGCCGCCAAGCCGATGCGCGAGATGTACGCGGGCCTTCCCGTCGTGAAGGCGTCGGAGATCTTCGAGCGCTTCGCGGACAAGAGCGGGCCTCCAGGGTTCATGTTCTGGCGCAAGTACTGTGCGGAGTCGCCGGAGTTCAGCGTCGGGGACGTGATGAGCGGCAGCGGGACCATGGCGGACGAGATCCGCGC